>NZ_JBQUYO010000002.1:0-93795 GCF_056314325.1 Acidovorax sp. DMC1
CGGAAGTTGCCCTGCTCGTCGAAGTCGGTGATGGGGAACGAGAGCAGGCCGGAGCCCATGATGGTTTTGAGTTCTTGCGGGGTCATGGTCATTGCAGCGGGAGAGGATGGTGAATGAAACGGGTGTCTGTGGCGCTCAGTCGAGCTTGATGTTGGCGGCCTTCACCACGCTGGCCCAGCGCGCGCGTTCCTTGGCGAAGAACTGGTCCTGTTCGGTGGAGGTCATGGTCACCACTTCGGCGCCCTGGCCGGCCAGGCGCGAGCGGATCTCGGGTGCGCGGATGGCAGTGATGAGCGCCTTGTTCAGCTTTTGCACGACTGCATCGGGTGTGCCGCGTGGCAGCAGCACGCCTTGCCAGGTGCCGGACTCGTAGCCGGCCACACCTTGCTCGGCAATCGTGGGCACGTCACCGATCAGCGGCATGCGGGTGGACTTGGAAACGCCCAGCACCTTGAGCTTGCCGTTTTGTACCTGGGGCAGGGTGGCCAGCATGCCGTTCATCAGCACCTGGGTCTGGCCCGCCACGGTGTCCTGAATTGCGGTGACGCCGCCCTTGTAGGGGATGTACTGCCAGCGTGCGCCGCTGGCGCGCTCCAGCGCCACGCCCGCCAGATGGGGCGCGCTGCCGGTGGCCGTCACGGCAAAGTTCAGCTCGTTCTTCTTGGAGTAGGCGATCAGCTCCTTGAGATTGTTGACCGGCACCGAGGGGTGCACCACCAGCAGGTGGGGCGAGTAGGCCAGCATGGTCACACCGCGCAGGTCTTTGGAGGGGTCGAAAGACAGCTTGGTGTAGACCGAGGGGCTGATCGCCAGCGCGCCCACATCACACAGCAGCATGGTGTAGCCATCGGGCTCGGCTTTGGCCACAAAGTCGGCACCCAGGTTGCCATTGGCGCCGGGCTTGTTCTCGACGATCACGCTCTGCTTGAGCGATTCGGACAGCGCCTGGCTGATCGAGCGCGCAATGATGTCAGAGCTGCCGCCTGGTGGGTAGGGCACCACGATGCGCAGTGTCTTGGCAGGCCATTCAGCGGTCTGGGCCGTGGCAGAAGCTGCCGCCAGAGCGGCAGTGCAGGCCAGAAGAATTGCGCGACGTTGCAGGCTCATGGAATGTCTCCGTGTGTTTGTGTTGTTAGTCATCGTACAACTAGATCGAAAAATATGCAATCCATGCCGGTACCATTCAGTGCATGTTTAGGTGGATTTCAGGGTTTGTACTGAGATTTCTGGTCCAAAAAAATCCAGATATTGTTGACTGTCGGGTGTTTCTAGGTTGTGCGTGACCTCGGGTAATCCCTTTCTCTGTCAGCGCTGAAGATGGGTCAGAATGCATTCCTTGTTGTATGACGACATATCACAATCACGCGATGCTGAAGCAATGGAACGCCCTGCGAATGGCGTCTCCGGGGGGCAACAGAACCACAACAACCTCACTGACGGGCGCGCTTCAGAGTCACAGTCCAGTCGAAGGCACTACCAGGGGACCGAGCATGACCATCCCATTTCGTATCCATCACCGCGTCGCGCCCGTGATGCTGGCCGTCGCAACCGCGCTGGGCGTACAGGCGGTACAGGCAGCCACCTGGGTGTACGTGGCCAATGCAGACAGCCAGGATGTGTCGGTGCTGGAGCTGGACCGCGCCGCCGGGACGCTCAAGCCCGTGGACACCACGGCACTGGGCGGCGCGGCCATGCCCATGGCCGTCAGCCCGGACAAGCGCGTGCTCTACGTGGCATTGCGCTCGCAGCCGTTTCGGGTGGTCAGCCTGGCCATTGACCCGGTGAGTGGCAAGCTGCGCAAGCTGGGCGAGGCGCCGTTGGCCGACAGCATGGCCAATATCGACACCGACGCCACCGGGCGCTGGCTGTTCGCAGCCTCCTACCCCGGACACAAGATCACGGTCAATAGCATTGGCAAGGACGGTGTCGTGGGAGCGGTGCAGCAACTCATCCCCACCGCGCCCAACGCGCACGCCATCCACGCGGACGCAGCCAACCGCTATGTCTTTGCTACCAGCCTGGGTGGCGACCACCTGTCGGCCTGGAAGTTCGATGCCGAGACGGGCAAGCTCGCTGCCCACGAGCCCGCATTGACCCCCGTGGCTCCCGAAAAATCCGGCCCCCGCCACTTTGTCTGGAGCCACGACCAGCGCCACCTGTACCTGTTGGACGAACTGGATGCAGCCGTGCATGTGATGGCCTACGACAAGGAGCGCGGCACCCTGCGCCCGCTGCAGCGCACCACCACATTGCCAGCAGGTTTTACCGGCAAGCCCTGGGCCGCCGACATTCACCTGTCGCCCGACGGCCGCACGCTGTATGCGTCGGAGCGCACGTCCAGCACGCTGAGCGCATTTCGCGTCGATGCCGCCACGGGGCAGCTGCAACCGCTGGGGCAGGTGCCCACCGAAAAGACCCCGCGCGGTTTTGCGGTGGACGCATCGGGTCGCTTCCTGATTGCCGCGGGGCAGGATTCACACCACGTCGCCCTGCACCCGATCGACGCAGCCACGGGTCTGCCCGGCGCACCCACCCGCGTTCCAGTGGGCAAGAACCCCAACTGGATCGAGATCGTCGACATGCCCTGAGAGCGCCCCTTTTTGCATTACCCCTAGGAGACAAACACATGCAACGCAGAACCCTGGTCCAATCCGCAGCGCTGGCAGCTGCAGGCGCGCTGATGGCGCTGCCCGCCATGGCCCAGACCACCTGGCCCACCGGCAAAGCCATCAGCTACGTGGTGCCCTTTGCCGCCGGTGGCACCACCGACACCCTGGCCCGTCTGATCGGCCAGCAACTGGGCACAGCCCTGGGCACCACGGTGGTGGTGGAGAACAAGGGCGGTGCGGCAGGCAGCATCGGTTCGGAGGCCGCCGCGCGCTCGGCCCCGGATGGCTTCACTCTGCTGGGTGGCACGGTCAGCTCGCATGCCATCAACATCAGCCTGTACCCCAAGCTGGGTTACGACCCCATCAAGTCGTTCAGCCCCGTCACGCTGATCGGCACCAACCCGGTGGTGCTGGTGGTGTCGGCCAACAGCCCTTATAAAACCCTGAAGGACGTGCTGACGGCCGCCAAGGGCAAGCAGGGCGGCCTGTCGTCTGCGTCCGCTGGCACGGGCAGCTCGCAGCATCTGGCGGTGGAACTGCTGGCCTACAAGTCGGGCGTGAAGTTCACGCACATCCCCTACAAGGGCAGCGGCCCCGCCATCCAGGACGTGATCAGCGGCCAGGTGGACATGATGTTCGATACCACCGTGGTGGCCGCACCGCACATCCAGAGCGGCAAGCTGCGCGCCATTGCCGTCACGTCGCCCAAGCGCCTGGCCTCCATGCCCGACGTGCCCACGGTGGCGGAGTCCGGCGTGGCCGAACTCAAGGACTTTGAGGTGCAGTCCTGGCAGGCCATCTTTGTGCCGGCGGGCACGCCCACCCCGGTGGTGAGCCGCCTGCACGACGAGATCCGCAAGATCCTCGCCCAGCCCGACATGCAAACCCGCCTCAAAGGTTTTGGCATGGAGCCTGCCGACATGAGCGTGGCCCAGATCGCCACGTTCCAGAAGGCTGAAGTGGACAAATGGGCGCAGGTCATCAAGGCGGCCAATATCAAGGTGGACTGATCGCCCGGCCGATCCTGTTTTCTTCCTGTAGAGACTTGGCGGAACTGCCTTTGGGCCGTTCCGCCTTTTTTATTGCGGGTAGGGCGCTGGCGCGCTCGCGGGGGCGTCCGTCGATGGCGAGCGATGTGCGAGCACGAGATCGGGATGCTGTCCGGTGAGCAACAGAAACATCGCAAACACGGGTCCCTGCATGTTGCGCTCGTCGGTCATGCTCTCCAGCGCCTGCCAGGTGCGCGACTGCACGCCGCCCCGGCTGCCGGTCTGCAGTGGGTAGCCCATGAGTTCGGCAGCTTGCGCCTGGCTGAGCCCGGCTGCAACGCGCGCGGCCTTGAGCTGCTCGCCGGTGGGCACAGGCATCGCAAGGGCCATGACAGAAAGGGGTGGCTGGGACATGGTTTGCTATAAAAAAAAGAGCTATTGGCACATAGAGTATGGGCGCTACAGCCCATTTTTACTCAAAAACAGCAGCAGATATCCGGGTGTGGTGCTGGCACATCACTGGACAAAACAGAGAGGTGCCGCGATGCAGGCTGGCGGAGGGCGCTTCTAGAATTTGCTCGCACTTGACGAGCGTCAACACAAACAACAAGCCGCATTCCGAGCGGCATCCGAGGAAGGGAGCCATGAGTTACACCATCCAGATCTGGGAGAAGCCCGCTGATTGGCCCTGGCCAGCCACCAAGGCCGAGGCGGACGCGCAGTACGAGCGCGTGGAGGCCGGCCCCCAGGTGCCGATGAACCCCCAATTCACTGCTTGGGCCCGGGCCGTCGAACAGCGCTTTGCCGGGTTCTGGGACATTTACCTCGGTGGTCCTGACATCACCGACCCGACCTTCGGCGTGGGCATCAACACCCGCTTTCCGGATTGGGGTCCGCCGTTTGACGATGGCTGGGAGCAGGCGGCCCGCCTGGGCCTGAATCTGTATGACCCACAAAGTGGCGTGCACTATCTGGCCAATGGCGACGCCCCTGAGGAGCCCGACTTGCAGGTGCGCCATGCGGTCCGTGCGCGCCAGGCGGGCGATGACGCCAAAGCCTGGGCCGAGTACCGGCGCTGGGCAGCGCGGGGCAACCCCCATGCGCTGTATGCGCTGGGTCGGGCCCTGCGTTTTGGCACCATGGGCCAGCGCAGGCACTTTGACCTGGCGGCTGCACTGCAGCTCATGGGGGCGCACGATGCGGAGACCCGCAAGGACGCCCAAGCCTTCCACGAGCGCTTTCCGGACAAGGCCAAGGCCCGCGTTCAGGCTCTGATGGCCCGGCTGAAGGCCGCGCCGGGCGAGCCACTGCTGCAGATCGTGGACGAAGAGCGCAAGGCAGTCGATGACGCTGTGGCCCGCAGCGAGCAACTGGCCTTGTACTCGCGCAAGCGCATTGAAGCGGCCGACGCCCTGGAGCCCGCAGCGGCCCAGGGCCACGAGGTGGCAGCCTTTCTGCAGGCGCTGGAGACCGTGATCGGATGGGAGCAGCCCAACTACGAGAACGCGCGCTCCTGGTGCCAGCGCGCTGCAGACTGGGACCATGAACCCGCCAAACGCCTGTTGGCCGTGATGTTCGAGCGCGGCTGGGGCGGGCCGGCGGACGCGCAGCAGGCCGCCAAGTGGAACGCCGCCGCGCAAACGCAGCGGCAGCGGGCGCAGCAAAAGGAGCAGGCCCAGCAAGCGCCAGAGTTGCCCGGCGGCCTCAGCCTGGCGCCCATGGCCGCGGATTCGTCCGCACCCGGTGCCGCAGCACCCCTGGTGTGGATTGGCAACCCTCTGCGCGACCTGCCGGGCTGGTACGCCCGCGAGGGCGATCCGCACGCCGCGTTCCACCTGGGCACCAGCGACGAGCATGGCCGCTATGGCGGCCCCGTGAACCTGGCCCAGGCCCGCGCCTGGTATGCCCAGGCGGCCGAGGCGGGCCACGCCGACGCCACCTACAACCTGGGAACCTTTATCGAAAGCGGTAAGGGCGGCCCCAAGGACGCGCTGGTGGCCAAGGCGCTGTTCATGCTGGCCAACACACGGGGCACCACCATGCAGGTGGCCGACCTGCGCATCAAACCGCAGGAGCAAGGGCCCGTGCGGGCGCTGGTGATGGCGCTGCGCGAGCCCGGGCGGCTGCGCGGCGTGCTGCAAGAGCGTGGACTCGCCCCGAATCTTCAGGCTCCTGGTGGGGCCGCCGCGCGGGTGGGGGGCGCAGCGGCAGCGGCGGGTCTGTCCGCAGGCGAGTGGGGGCGGGGCGATGGCGCCCCGCCGTCCCCAGGTACAGCCAGGCCGCCAGAGCCACAGACTACGCGTTCGCCGGCGCCCAGCCCATCGCGCAGCCGCACAGGCCCGACGCATCGCAGCGATGAGGACGACGAGGGCGATGCCCATGAAGATGCCCGCTATGGACGCTCCACCTCCACGTTTGCATGGCACTTGGGCCACGCGGCACTGTGCATTGGCGTGGCCAACGGGGCATTGCTGATGGCTTTCTTCAAACCCGGAGCCAGCTTCCGCATGGGCATGCTGGTGCTGGGCCTGATCGCCGCGCTGGGCGCGTGGCGCACGGCGCGCGACTTTGACTGGTCGCCCCTGGCGCGTGCCGTGGTGGCGGTGCTGGCGGCCATCCCCTTGCTGGGCATGGGCGTGTGCCTGGGCCTGCTGTTCAAGGCCTTGCGTGAACGTGGGTAGGGGTGGGTCGCCCACCGCAAACCCACGAGGCCGTCAGGTGGTGACAGAGTGCTCCAACGCCTGCGCAAAGTACGAATCGGGCTGGATGTTGGTGTAGTTGGGGATGTCGGCCGACAGCTCTGCCATCGTCGCTTTGGCGGCCGTCTGGGCCTGCTTCAGGTCACTGAAGAACGCGTTGGTCAGCGCCACGATCTGGCCCGGGCGCGGCTCGCCGGGGTAGAGAACGCGGTCGCTTTCCAGCCGCACGAGGCCCAGTGGCTGCAGCGCCGCGCGGGCGATGCGCATGTGCTCGGAGTGGTAGTAGTCGTGGTTGAAGGTGGCGCCTTCACGCCAGCGGTAGACGGCGGTGACTTTGATCATCGGTGCGATTCCATCCGGTGGTTGAAACCCGCCACCGTAGGGACAACACACCCGCGGCACAGCCGCGTGCGCGACAGCGTGTCGCCCATGTGGCTGGTGGCCTGTCTGCCTTTGCGGGCTCAGTCCTCTTCAGATTCGCCCAGGAACCCACCGCTCTGGTGCCCCCACAGGCGGGCATACACGCCGCCCTGGCCCAGCAGCTGGGCGTGCGTGCCTTCTTCCACAATGCGGCCCCCGTCCATCACGATGAGGCGGTCCATGGCGGCGATGGTGGACAGGCGGTGGGCGATGGCGATCACGGTCTTGCCTTTCATCAGGCCGTCCAGGCTTTGCTGGATCGCGGCTTCCACCTCGGAGTCGAGCGCGCTGGTGGCTTCGTCCAGCAGCAGGATGGGCGCGTCTTTCAGCATCACGCGTGCAATGGCCACACGCTGGCGCTGGCCGCCCGAGAGCTTCACGCCGCGCTCGCCCACATGGGCGTCGTAGCCGGTGCGGCCCTGCAAGTCGGTGAGGGTGGCGATGAAGTCGGCCGCTTCGGCACGCTCGGCGGCCTGGTGCAGGTCGGCCTCGCTGGCATCGGGGCGGCCGTACAGGATGTTGTCGCGCATGGACCGGTGCAGCAGCGAGGTGTCTTGCGTGACCATGCCGATGTGGCGGCGCAGGCTGTCCTGGGTGACCTGCGCAATGTCCTGTCCGTCGATGAGGATGCGGCCGGACTGCACATCATGAAAGCGCAGCAGCAGGTTGACCAGCGTGGACTTGCCTGCGCCCGAGCGGCCAATGAGGCCAATCTTTTCGCCGGGGCGGATGGTGAGGTTGAGGCGGTCGATGACCGGGCGCGCATCGGGGCCGCTGCCGTAGGCAAAGCTCATGTCCTCAAAGCGCACCTCGCCCCGGGTCACGACCAGGGGTTTGGCATCGGGGGCATCCACCACGGTGCGTGGTCGGGTCAGCGTGTTGATGCCGTCCTGGATGGTGCCCACGCTCTCAAACATGGTGGTCATCTCCCACATCACCCAGTGGGCGTGGCCCGACACGCGCAGCGTCATGGCCGTGACGGCGGCCACGGCGCCCGCACCCACCTCGCCCGCAGACCACAGCCACAGGGCGGTGCCGCAGGCGCCGAGAATCATGGCCACCACCAGCAGCTGGTTGACGATCTCGAACAGGCTCACCAGCCGCATTTGCGCGTAGCCGGTGAGCTTGAAGGCATCCATCGCCGCGCGTGCAAATTCGGATTCGCGCCGCGTGTGCGAGAAGAGCTTGACGGTGGCAATGTTGGTATAGGCATCGGTGATGCGTCCGGTCATCACCGAGCGCGCATCGGCCTGCTGCTTGCCCACCTGGCCCAGGCGCGGCACAAAGTACCAGCAAGCCAGGCCATAGGCCACCATCCAAGCGGCAAAGGGCAGCAGCAGCCGCGCGTCAAATCCAGCCAGCAGCACGAGGATGGTGACCAGGTAGATGCCCATGCCGATCACCACGTCGGTGGTGGTGAAGATCATGTCGCGCACGGCCAGCGCGGTCTGCATGATCTTGGTGGTGATGCGGCCCGCAAACTCGTCGGCATAGAACGCCATGCTCTGTCCCAGCATCAGGCGGTGGAAGTTCCAGCGCAGGCGCAGCGGAAAGTTGATGGCCAGCACCTGGTGCTTGATGCTGGTCTGCCAGGCGACCAGCACCACCGACGCCAGCAGCAGCGTGGTGATGCCGATCAGCGCCGCTTTGCGTTCGGCCCACAGCGTGCCCGGAGACGCAGAGGTGGCGATCCAGTCCACCACCACGCCCAGCACCGCAAAAAGCAGAGCCTCGTAAACGGCAATGGCTGCAGACAGGCCTGCCATGGCGGCCACGTAGCCCCGCAGGCCCCGGGTGCAGTCCCACACAAAGGCCAAGAAGGCCTTGGGCGGCAAGTGCGGCTCGGCAGCGGGGTAGGGGGGAAGTCGGCTTTCGAAAAAACGGAACAACGTCAAAACTCCTGGGGCCACGCGGTATGCACTACCGCGCGGGGCGGCAGCCTGCGTGCCCATCCAATCAATACGAAATGCGAGCGAGGGCCAGGTGGTGCTAGACCAGCAGGGTGACCACAACGATCACCACACCCAGCGCCAGGTTCACGCCCACCCAGCTGCGGATGCTGCCCAGGGCCTTGGCGCCGCTGGGCCAGTCTGAGGCCGCTACGGCACGCTGCAGGCGCCGGAACAGTGCAAAGCGGATATGGCCAAAGATGGCGATCATCACCAGGCCCAGCGTGGCCATGATGGTCCAGTCCAGCGGCATGGAGAACACGCCGCCCGTCTGCACAGCCTGCTTGGCCGCGCGGCCGATCATCCACAGGCCGCTACCCAGCACCAGCACCACGGCGGCAGTGACGACCGCAAAAAAGCGCTGCAGCACGTCATGCATAAGCCGCACGCGCTGCGGCGGCTCCAGCGACTGCGCGGCGGGGCGCAAAAAGAAATGGGCGAACACCATGCCCCCCACCCACACGATGATGGACAAGACATGGACAAGCTTCAGGGCGTTGTAGAGCATGGGTGTGCGGCGCTGCGCGCCGGGTGGGATGAAGGGGCCGGGAGAGGGGCCGGAGCATCCGGCCGAGGGCCTGCGGATGCAAGGCCGCATTGTGCGACGATCCGCTGGGGGCGACCGGCCTGCGCTCAAGAACCCCTAAGGCGCTGGTGATTAAGTCTCTGCGTTCCAGGGATGCACAGAGACAGGGGCTGGTTGGTTGTTGCCCTCGGCGCCTGCACATGGCGCTCAGCGCGGGGTGTTCGCGGGGCCTTCAACTCCACGCCAAAGTGCCAGCACCAGCCTCCACAGCGGAGGCAGAAGCAGGGCTGCAGCCATCGGCACCCAGACTGCCAGGTAGCACCAACCGGCGGGCCCGCTGTGGCCCACGCTTTCGATGCCCGTGGTGCGCTCCAGCCATGACCACACCGGATAGAGCAGCAGCGTCACCGCGAGCGCCACTGGCACGGCCACGGCAGTCAGGCCCAAGCGCACGGCGAGCTGCAGCATGACGGCTTTGACACCTTGGGGCTGCCCGTTGAAAGAGGCGCTACTCGCGGGCGTGGACGGCGGCTGCACGGTTGGGGCCCTGTGCGTCGGGAGTTTCAGGCGTATCAGGAGTAAAGGGGCGCCAGCGCCACCCGCACCTGGTTGCCGCCGTTGCGCTTGGACAGGTACATGGCCTCGTCGGCATGGCCCAGCAGGCGGTGTTCTTCGCCGCCATGCTCGGGGTAGATGGCCACCCCGATGCTGGGCTGGATGTACAGGCGCTGGCCTTCCAGGTCAAAGTCCTGCCCAAAGGCCGCGAGGATCTTGTGGGCCGCTGCACTCGCATGCTCGCGGGCCTGGCCGCCTTCGAGCAGCACCACAAATTCGTCGCCTCCCAATCGCGCCACGGTGTCGGACGCACGCACGCATTCGAGCAGCCGCTGTGCCACCCGCTGCAGCAGCAGGTCGCCCATGGCGTGGCCCAGCGTGTCGTTCACTTCCTTGAAGCGGTCCAAGTCAATGAACAGCAGCGACAGCAGCGTCTGCTCGCGCCGCGCGCGGGCCAGGGCGGTCTTGAGCCGGTCCAGAAACAGCTGGCGGTTGGGCAGGTGCGTGAGCTGGTCGTACTGCGCCATGTGCTCCAGGCGCTCATACATCTGTTTGCGTTCAATGGCGGCCGCCACCTGGGTGGAGACGAACTGCAGCAGCTCCTTGTCCTTGTCGGTGTAGCGGCCTTGCTCGGTATAGCTTTGCAGCACCAGCGCGCCCAGCGGCCCGCGCTGCGTCTGCAGGGGTACGCCCAGCCAGTACAAGGGTTGGTGCTCGCCACCAAGGGCGTGTGCCATGGGCGCATCCGGCGTCAGCAGCAGGGTGGCACCGCCGCGGATCACCTCGGCATAGCGGGCGTCGTCGGCCAGGGCCATGGTCGCGGGTGCAGGCAGGTATTCGTTGACGTGGTACGGAAAGCTGAGTCGGTCGCTCAGCGCGTCATACAGAGCCACCGCAAAATTGGTGGCAGGCAACAGCCCGCCCACGATCTGATGAATGTGCTGGAACAGCGCATGCAGGTTGTGCGTGGTGTGCGCGGCTTCGGAGATGGCGTAGATCACCGCCTTCATCGACTCTGCGGCCTTGCGCTCCGTGATGTCATGGGCCACGGCCAGCCGGACTTGCCTGTCGGGCAACCAGCGTGCCGTCCAGCGAATGTGGGCGATAGAGCCGTCCTTGCGCACATAGCGGTTTTCAAACTGCAGCTGCAGCTCGCCCTGGGTCACGCTCTGGGCCTGGCGTTGCGTGGCGGGCAGGTCATCGGGGTGCACCATGTCCAGCATGCGCTTGCCAATGACTTCCTCGGGCTTGTATCCAAAGATGCGTTCGAACGCGGCACTGACAAACACGATCGTGCTGTCTGTTTGAACGACGCAGACGGCGTCCAGCAACAAGTTCGCCAGGTTCAGTGAAGAAATGCTTTGCATCAGGCGGCGTGCACGGTGTGGCGGATTCACCCATTGTGCTCCGCGCCAACCGCTTGTGCTGTCTCGAATGCAAAAACGAGACAGGTGTTTGCTTGGTTCAATCCGTCCAAGCCATTCGCACCGTTTGCGACGCTATGGCCTGCCGCTGGCGTACTTGGCCTCCAGCGCATCCCAGTCGGCCTTGCGCACCAGCCGCTGGCGTTCGGCAAAGGGTGCCACCAGGGCGGGGTCTTCGTTGATGCGCTGGTGGTCGCGCAGCACCGTCAGCGCCTTTTGCATGCCTGCCACCGCGCCCTGCAGCGCCGCGTTGGCGTACAGCACTAGGCCATAGCCCAGGGTGGCCAGTTCTTCGGCGCTGGTGATGGGGGTCTTGCCGCCAATCACCATGTTCATCAGCTGCGGCGCTGCCAGCCGCTGGGGCAGGGCGTGGATCTCGTCGAGGGTGGTGACAGCTTCGACAAACAGGATGTCGGCGCCAGCCTCCTCAAACCGCCGGGCGCGCTCCACGGCGGCCTCGAAGCCCTGGGTGGCGCAGGCGTCGGTGCGGGCCAGGATGAGGGTGCCTGCGTCGCGGCGTGCGTCCACGGCCGCCTTGATCTTGCCCAGCATCTCGTCGGTGGCAATCACCTCCTTGCCGTTGAAATGCCCACAGCGCTTGGGGCTGACCTGGTCTTCGAGCTGGATGCAATCCGCCCCCGCGCGCTCCAGCACCCTCACCGCGTGGTAGGTGTTGAGCGCGTTGCCAAAGCCGGTGTCGGCATCGACGATGAGTGGCAGGTCCACTGCGTCGCGAATGCGCGCCGTGTGGTCGGCGATGTCGGTGAGGCCCATGAAGGCCTGGTCGGGAAGGCCGAACCACATGTTGGTCACGCCTGCACCGGTCACGTAAAGGGCTTTAAAGCCCAGGTCGGCCACCACGCGGGCCGAGAGCGCGTTGAAGGCGCCGGGCACGATGACGCCCCGGCGGGCCTGGGCCAGCGTCTTGAGTTGTTGTTTGGTATTCATGTTGTGGTTGGTGAATTGAGTAGCTATATATTTGATAGCTGCTGGCGAATGAATCACGAGCGCTTCAGGCCATTTTTGCTTTAAAAGTGTCCGCAGGCACACGCACCCAGCCTTCCATCAGGATGCGGGCGCTGCGGCTCATGAGGGCCTTGGTCACCTTCCACTGGCCGTTGATTTGTGCTGCTTCGGCCCCCACGCGCAGGATGCCCGAGGGGTGGCCAAACCGCACGCTGCTGCGCACGCCACCGCCTGCCGCCAGGTTGACCAGCGTGCCGGGGATGGCTGCTGCCGTGCCAATGGCCACCGCCGCCGTGCCCATCATGGCGTGGTGCAGTTGGCCCATGGAGATCGCGCGCACCAGCAGATCGATGTCTTTGGCATCGATGGGTTTGCCGCTGGAGGCTATGTAGCTCGCAGGCGGCGCGACGAACGCGATCTTGGGCGTGTGCTGGCGGGTGGCGGCCTCGCTCAGTTGCTGGATCAGCCCCATGCGCAAGGCGCCGTGGGCGCGGATGGCCTCGAAGCGTGCGAGTGCCGCCGCATCGCCATTGATCGCGCGTTGCAGCTCGGTGCCGGTGTAGCCCAGCTCCTGGGCGTTGAGAAAAATGGTGGGGATGCCCGCGTTGATCAGCGTGGCGGCAAAGCTGCCGACGCCGGGTACTTCGAGCGTGTCCACCACATTGCCGGTGGGGAACATCGCGCCGCCTTCTTCCCCATCGTCCGCCGGGTCCATGAACTCCAGCGCCACCTCGGCCGCAGCAAAGGTCACGCCGTCCAGCTCGAAGTCGCCCGTCTCCTGCACCTGTCCGTGGGCCATGGGCACATGCGCCACGATGGTCTTTCCGATGTTGGCCTGCCAGACGCGAACCGGAAAGGTGCCGTCTTGCGGAAGGCGCGCCGCATCGATCAGCCCCATGTGGATGGCGCAGGGCCCCACCGCCGCCGAGAGGTTGCCGCAGTTGCCGCTCCAGTCCACGAAGGGCTGATCGATGGACACCTGGCCAAACAGGTAGTCCACGTCGTGCCCTGGCCGCGTGCTGCGCGACAGAATCACCCCTTTGCTGGTGCTCGACGACGCATTGCCCATGCCGTCGATCTGCTTGCCATACGGGTCGGGGCTGCCCAGCACGCGCAGCAGCAGCGCGTCGCGCGCCGGGCCAGGTTGCTGGGCGGGGGCGGGCAGGTCGTCCAGGCAGAAGAACACGCCCTTGCTGGTGCCGCCGCGCAGGTAGGTGGCGGGGATGCGGATCTGTGGTGCGGGGGAGATGCTCATAGGGGAATATCAAATTTGATAGCGTATGGCGCTTACTAGGCGTGCTCCAGAGCCTGTTTTTGTTCTGTGTTCTTGGCAAGAAAGTCTTGCGCAAAGCGCTGCAGCACGCCGCCCGCCTGGTAGATCGAGACCTCTTCGGCCGTGTCCAGGCGGCATGTCATGGGCACCCGGGTGACCTCGCCATTTTTGCGGCGGATGACCAGGCTGAGTTCGGCGCGGGGTTGCATGTCTCCCTCCACGCCATACACCTCCGTCCCATCCAGCCCCAGCGTGGTGCGGTTGACACCCACCCCAAACTCCAGCGGCAGCACCCCCATGCCAATCAGGTTGGTGCGGTGGATGCGCTCGAAGCCCTCGGCCACCACCACCTCCACCCCCGCCAGCCGCACACCCTTGGCGGCCCAGTCGCGGCTGGAGCCCTGGCCGTAGTCGGCGCCCGCAATGATGAGGAGCGGCTGGCGGCGGCGCAGGTAGGTTTCGATGGCCTCCCACATGCGCATCACCTGGCCCTCGGGCTCCACGCGGGCCAGCGATCCTTTCTGGACCTTGCCATCGATCACGGCCATCTCGTTGACCAGCTGCGGGTTGGCAAAGGTGGCGCGCAGGGCGGTGAGGTGGTCGCCCCGGTGGGTGGCGTAAGAGTTGAAGTCCTCCTCCGGCACGCCCATGCGGGCCAGGTATTCGCCCGCCGCGCTGCCGGGCAGGATGGCGTTGGACGGCGAGAGGTGGTCGGTGGTGATGTTGTCGGGCAGGATGGCCAGCGGGCGCATGCCCTGCAGGGTGCGCGGGTGGGCGGCCAGCGCGCCAACGCCTTCGGTGTCCCAGTAGGGCGGGCGGCGGATGTAGGTGGACTGTGGGCGCCAGTCGTACTGGGGCGACACGCGCGGGCCATCGTCTTGCCGCAGGGCAAACATGGGCTCGTACACGGCGCGGTAGTGTGCGGGTTGTACGGCGGCCTTCACCACCGTGTCGATTTCAGCATCGCTGGGCCACAGGTCCTTGAGCCGGATAGGCTGGCCATCCACCACCGCCAGCACATCCTTTTCAATATCAAACCGCACCGTGCCCGCAATCGCATAGGCCACCACCAGCGGCGGCGAGGCCAGAAACGCCTGCTTGGCGTACGGGTGGATGCGCCCGTCAAAGTTGCGGTTGCCCGAGAGCACTGCCGTGGCGTACAGGTCGCGGTCGATGATCTCTTGCTGGATGGCAGGGTCCAGCGCACCGCTCATGCCGTTGCAGGTGGTGCAGGCAAAGGCGACGATGCCAAAGCCCAACGCCTCCAGGTCGGTCAGCAGACCGGCTTCTTTCAGATACAGCTCCACCGCCTTGGAGCCGGGTGCGAGCGAGGTCTTGACCCAGGGCTTGCGCGTGAGGCCCCGCCGATGCGCGTTGCGCGCGAGCAGCGCGGCCGCGATCACGTTGCGCGGGTTGCTTGTGTTGGTGCAGCTGGTGATGGCGGCGATGACCACGGCGCCATCGGGCATCGTGCCTTCGCCCGGCGAGGGCATAGCCCAGGGGCCTGCAATGCCCCGGGCGGCCAGGTCTGAGGTGGCCACGCGCGCGTGCGGTTTGGAGGGGCCAGCCAGGTTGCGCACAACGGTAGACAGGTCAAAGCGCAGGGTGCGGTCGTACACGGCGCCCGCGAGCGCATCGGCCCACAAACCTGCGGCTTGGGCATAGGTCTCGACCAGCTTGACCTGGCTGGCCTCGCGGCCGGTCAGCCGCAGGTAGTCCAGCGTCTGCTGGTCGATGCTGAACAGCGCCGCCGTGGCGCCATATTCCGGCGCCATGTTGGAGATGGTGGCGCGGTCGCCAATGGTGAGCTTGGCGGCGCCTTCGCCAAAGAACTCCAGGTACGCGCCCACCACCTTGGCCTTGCGCAAGAACTCGGTCAGCGCCAGCACCACGTCGGTGGCGGTGATGCCGTCCTGGCGCTGGCCGGTCAGCTCCACGCCCACGATCTCGGGCAGCCGCATCATCGATGCGCGGCCCAGCATCACGTTCTCGGCCTCCAGGCCGCCCACGCCGATGGCGATCACGCCCAGCGCATCCACATGCGGGGTGTGGCTGTCGGTGCCTACGCAGGTGTCGGGGTAGGCCACACCTCGGTCGGCATGGACCACGGGCGACATTTTTTCCAGATTGATCTGGTGCATGATCCCGTTCCCCGCCGGGATCACATCCACGTTGGCAAAGGCTTTTTTCGTCCACTCGATGAAGTGAAAGCGGTCTTCGTTGCGGCGGTCTTCGATGGCGCGGTTCTTGGTAAATGCCTCGGGGTCGAACCCGCCACATTCCACGGCCAGCGAATGGTCCACGATGAGCTGCACCGGCACCACGGGGTTCACCTGGGCCGGGTCGCCGCCCTCCTTGGCAATCGCATCGCGCAGGCCCGCCAGGTCCACCAATGCGGTCTGGCCCAGGATGTCGTGGCACACCACGCGTGCGGGGTACCAAGGGAAGTCGCGGTCGCGTTTGCGCTCGATGAGCTGGCGCAGGCAGTCGTTGACGGTGGCCGGGTCGGCGCGGCGCACGATGTTTTCGGCGTGGACGCGGGCGGTGTAGGGCAGGGTGGCCCAGGCGCCGGGTTGAAGGGCCTCGACAGCGGCGCGGGCGTCGAAGTAGTTGAGCTGCGTGCCGGGCAGTGGATTGCGATACAAGGTGTTCATGAGCGTGGGGCTGGGGGCGTTGTTTTTTACTTGCGGTCTTGAATGGGCACAAACGCCAGGTCTTCGGGCCCGGTGTAGTTCGCGCTCGGCCGGATGATCTTGTTGTCGATGCGCTGCTCAATGATGTGTGCCGCCCAGCCGCTGGTGCGTGCAATGACGAACAGCGGCGTGAACATGGCGGTGGGCACGCCCATCATGTGGTAGCTCACGGCGCTAAACCAGTCGAGGTTGGGGAACATCTTTTTCACCTCCCACATCACCGATTCCAGCCGCTCGGCAATATCGAACATTTTGGTGCTGCCCGCCTCGTGCGACAGGCTGCGCGCTACGCCCTTGATGATGACGTTGCGCGGGTCGCTCACGGTGTAGACCGGGTGGCCGAAGCCGATCACGACCTCCTTGGCCTCCACGCGACGGCGGATGTCAGCCTCGGCCTCGTCGGGGCTGTCGTAGCGCTTCTGGATCTCGAAGGCCACCTCGTTCGCGCCGCCGTGCTTGGGGCCACGCAGCGCGCCGATGGCGCCGGTGATCGCCGAATACATGTCGCTGCCCGTGCCGGCCACCACGCGGGCTGTGAAGGTGGAGGCATTGAACTCGTGCTCGGCATAGAGGTTGAGCGAGGTGTGCATGGCGCGCTCCCAGGCCGCACTGGGCGGGGTGCCATGCAGCAGGTGCAAAAAGTGCGCGCCGATGGAGTCGTCGTCTGTTTCTACTTCGATGCGACGGCCTGAGCTGGCCCAGTGGTACCAGTAGAGAAGCATGGAGCCCAGTGATGCCATCAACCGGTCGGCAATGTCGCGTGCGCCGGGCAGGTTGTGGTCGTCCTTTTCGGGCAGCGCACAGCCCAGGGCCGAGACCCCCGTGCGCATCACGTCCATGGGGTGGCTGGCGGCGGGCAGTTGCTCCAGCGCCTGCTTGACCGACAGCGGCAGGCCTCGCAGGGCCTTGAGCTTGGCCTTGTAAGCGCGCAGCTCGGCACGTGTGGGCAGCTTGCCGTGCACCAGCAGGTGGGCGATTTCTTCAAACTCGCAGACCTCGGCAATGTCCAGGATGTCGTAGCCCCGGTAGTGCAGGTCGTTGCCCGTGCGGCCCACGGTGCACAGGGCGGTGTTGCCCGCCGTCACGCCGGATAGGGCCACGGATTTCTTGGGCTTGAAGCCTGGCGTTTCAACGGTGGTGGGGGTTGTCATGGGGTCTCCTCCTGGTTCACATAAGCGTTGGCGATGGGTGTAGGACGGCCTTTGGCGTCCACGGCCACCATGTCGAAAACCCCCTGCAGCACGGCCTCTTGCGGCGAGCCCAGCGTGGCGGCCAGGCCGTTCACACACACGGTGAGCGAGCTGCGTCCGATACGGCTGACCCAGGCGCGCAGCGTGAGCACATGGCCCACGGGCACCGGGGCCAGAAAACGCACATCGGTCACGCCCGCCATCACCACGTCGCGCGCTGCGGCACCGCGTGCCGCCAGAAACGCCGCCTTGGCCATGAGCTGCAGGGCGTTGCCGCCAAACAGCGTGCCGTAATGGTTGGCTTCGGCAGGGAAGACGATTTCCGTCAGCTCGACGGTGCCTTGAGGGGTTGTCATGCTTCGCAATTTACGCACAATGGCGCCCCTGTGTAAGGTCTAAATTGGCGAATGATTGCAAAGGTGGTGCCTACAATTTGCAAAGTTTGCGAATTATTTACAGGTTGGTTTTGCGAACGAATGGCACGACCCCAGAGCGAAAGAAACGATGAAAAAAACCTTCATGGGCGTGCGCCTGCGCCGCCTGCGCGAAGAACGCGGTATGACCCAGGTGGCGCTGGCGCGTGCGCTGGACCTGTCGGCCAGCTACCTGAACCAGCTGGAGCAGAACCAGCGCCCGCTCACCGTTCCGGTGCTGCTCAAGATCAACGCCGTGTTTGGCGTGGATGTGCAGCGGTTCTCCGACGACGACGAGGCTCGCCTCATCACCGGCCTGCGCGAGGTGCTGGCCGACCTGCCGGCGGGTGTGGGCGGCGAGGGCGCGGGCGATGCCGTGTCGCTCGCCGAAATCCGCGAGCTGGCCGCCGGTATGCCCGCCGTGGCGCGCACGCTGCTTGCGCTGCACCAGCGGCACCGCCAGGCGCTCGAACGCCTGGCCGCCCTGGGCAATGACCGGGACGGGGAGGGTGCCGTGGCCCACCACCCGCCCATGGCCTATGAAGAAGTGCGCGACTTCTTCTTCGCGCGCCAGAACCACATTGCCGAGCTGGACGACGCTGCGGAGCAGTGCGCTGCCGACTGGGGGCTGCTGCCCGGCCGTGCGGACGAGGCGCTGGCCCAGCGCCTGTTGGCCGCCCATGGCGTGCGGGTGGTGGACGTGGCCGACCTGCCGGGGCAGGCACAGCGCGTGTTCCAGTCCGAAACCGGCGTGCTGCAGCTCGCGGCCGGGCTGGAGCGGGGGCAGCGCGCGTTTCAGATGGCGACGCAGCTGGCGTTTCTGGAGCAGGGCGCCGAGCTGCAACGCCTGGCCGCTGGCGCGGGTTTGTCCAGCGACCAGGCCCGCGCGCTGGCGCGCATTGGCCTGGCCAACTACTTTGCGGGGGCGCTGGTATTGCCCTACACCGCCTTTTTGCAGGCGGCCGAGGGGCACCACTACGACATCGACCGGTTGGGCCAGCAGTTTGGAGTCGGCTTCGAGACCGTGTGCCACCGCCTGTCCACCCTGCAGCGGCCCAGTGCGCGGGGTGTGCCCTTCTTCTTCGTCCGCGTGGACCGTGCGGGCAACATCAGCAAGCGGCAGTCGGCCACACATTTCCACTTCAGCAAGATCGGCGGCACCTGCCCGCTGTGGAACGTGTACGAGGCCTTTGCCCAGCCAGGCCGCATCGTGCCGCAGGTGGCGCGCATGCCGGACGGGCGGGCGTACCTGTGGGTGGCGCGCACTGTGTCGCGCAGCGGGGGCGGGTGGGGTGTGCCGGGCAAGGAGTTCTCGGTGGCGCTGGGCTGCGACATCCGCCACGCGCCGCAGCTGGTGTACTCGCGCGGGCTGGACTTGGCACGCCCCGAGGCCGCCGTACCGATCGGCATGGGCTGCAAGGTGTGCGAGCGCGACGCCTGCCCGCAGCGCGCGTTTCCGCCCATCGGGCGGGCGCTGGATGTGAACGAAAACCGCAGCCGGTTTGCGCCGTACCCGGTGGCCACGGGCGCAGCCATCGGGTAAACCCGTGGGTGCCTGGACTATGAAATATGCTCATCAATTCATAGCTTGTCAGGCATGCCACTGTGGCGCTGGAGGCACTTTTTTCTTAAATTTTTCGTCGTAACCAAATGTTGGCTCCACAGGGGCTCGATTGCCGCTATCCTGCGCAACTTGCATGGCCTCCGGCCCCATTGGGGGCTGGTAACGCAAAGGTGCGTCTCTGACTTCTTTCCATCCCTCCCCGCTGGCTGCGCAGGCGCCCCAAAGCCGTTATCGGCATTGGGTGGCGGGTATTGGGGTGGCTGCCTTGGGCCTGGTGCTCAGTTTGTGGCTGGCGCAGCACCAGGCTGCGTCGATGGCCCAGATTGAGGAGGCCCGCTTCACACAGGAAACACGGGCGTTCTCCGACGCACTGAGCCAGCGCATCGCAGGCCATACCGAGGTGGTCAATGGGCTGCGGGGCCTTTTCACCGCCAACCCGCGCCTGTCGCGCCTGGACTTTGAACGGGCCGCCAGCGAGATGGAGGTGGGCCAGCGGTACCCCGGTGTGCGCAACCTGTCCTTCACACGCTGGGTGCCCGGTCCCGAGCGCGAGGCCTACGAGGCCCGGGTGCGGGCCGACACTTCGCTGTCCCCCGAAGGCTTGCCCCAGTTCAAGATCCACCCCCCCGGTGAGCGTCCCGAATACTTTGTGGCCGAATACCTCTGGCCGATGTTTGGCAACGAGGGCGTGCTGGGGCTGGACATCAGCGCACAGCCCACCAACTTGGCGGCGATGCGCTACAGCCGCGACAGCGGGCAGACCGTGGTGTCCGCCCCGTTCGACCTGCTGCAGGAATCCTCGCACCGAGCGGGCATCGTCATCCGTGTGCCGGTGTTCGACCCCACGGCTGGTGCAGCCGAGCAGCGGTTTGTGGGGGCGGTGGCCTCCACGCTGCGGGTGTATGACTTGGTGCAGGGGCTGGGCAGCCAAGGGTTTCTGAACGGGATTGCGGTCTCCATGGATGACCTGGGCCCCGTGCGCCCCAACTCCGGTGACAACACCGTGCGCCCCTTGCTGGAGCAGACAGCCCCTGGCCTGCCGGAGGCTCGACCCCTGGTGCGTATGCTGGTGGTGCACGACCGGCGCTGGCAGCTCACCTTCTACCCCACCCGCTCGTTCCTCACTCCTTCTGAAACCCGCTTGCCCTGGCTGGCCGGGCTGGCTGCGGCGCTGGTGTCGCTGCTGCTGGCGTCCACCGTGGCCCTGCTGGTGCGCCAGCGCACGTTGGCGCTGGTGCGTGCCCAGCTGTCCGACGAGGCGCGGCGCGAGAGCGAGGAGCGCTTTCGGGCGCTTTTCAACCAGACCACGGTGGGGGTCGCGCAGGTGGACTCGGACACGGGCCAGTTCGTGCGCGTCAACCAGCGCTACGCCGACATCCTGGGCTACGGCCCTCAGGAATTGGTGGGCATGACCTTTCAGAGCCTCACCCATCCCGACGACGTGGCGGCAGACCTCGCCCAGGCCAGGCGTTTACAAAATGGGGATGTCCCCGAATACCGGCTGGAAAAACGCTACATTCACAGGGATGGACACGAGGTCTGGGGCGACCTTACCGTGTCGTCCATGTGGGCCTCGGGCTCTGCCCCTGGGTACCACATTGCCGTGGTGCAGGACATCACCGGCCGCAAGCGCATGGAAGAAAACCTGCGCGCCAACGAGCAACGCCTGCGCAGCATCCTGGAGCGCCTGCCCATGGGCCTGTGCCTGGTGCAGGACGACGGTCTGATCAGCTTTCGCAACGCGCGCTATGTGCAGATCTGCGGCTACACGCAGGAGGAAGTGCCCGACACCAACACCTGGTGGCAGCGAGCCTACCCCGACGCCACCGAGCGGGAGGCCATCCGCCAGCGGCTGCTGGATACCTCGCACCAGGGCATCATCCCGCTGGCCGAATACACCATTCGCTGCGCTGACGGCAAATACAAGCCGGTGGAGATCTCAGGCATCTTTGTCGAAGGCGGGCGCCTGATCACCATGCAGGACCTGAGCGAGCGCAAGGCTGCCGAGGAAGAGATCAACCAGCTGGCCTACTACGACCCGCTCACCCGCCTGCCCAACCGCCGGCTGCTGATGGACCGCCTTCAGCAGGCACTGGCCACCAGTGCTCGCCACCAGCGCAGCGGCGCCTTGCTGATGCTGGACCTGGACAACTTCAAGACGGTAAACGAAACCCGGGGCCACGACCGGGGCGATGCCTTGCTGCTGCAGGTGGCGCACCGCCTGCGCAGTTGCGTGCACGAGGACGACACCGTTGCCCGCCAGGGCGGCGACGAATTTGTGGTGGTGCTGGAAGACCTGGGCGACAGCCCTGAAGAGGCCGCCGCCCGCGCTGAAGACGTGGGCCAGCGCATCTTGGGCGTGCTGCGCGAGCCGTACCAGATCGACGGCGACGCGCACCACAGCTCGCTGAGCATGGGCGTCACTATTTACAGCGGCACGCGCGAGACGGTGGATGAACTCCTCAAGCGTGCCGACCTGGCGCTGTACCAGGCCAAGAACGCGGGCCGTGACACCCTGCGCTTTTACGACCCCCAGATGCAGGCCGTAGTCAGCGCCCGTGCCACGCTGGAGCTGGATATGCGCGTGGGCCTGGCCCAGGGCCAGTTCGAGCTGTACTACCAGCCCCAGATCGACCACGGCCGCATCATCGGCGCCGAGGCCCTGCTGCGCTGGCGGCACCCGCGCGACGGCTTCATCTCGCCCGCGCATTTCATCCCGCTGGCCGAAGAAACCGGTCTGATCCTGCCGCTGGGCGAATGGGTGCTGCAGGCGGCTTGCCGCCGCCTGGCCGCGTGGGCCCAGCAGCCCGACCTGGCCACGCTGAGCCTGGCAGTCAACGTGAGTCCTCGGCAGTTCCACCAGACGGGCTTTGTAGCCCAGGTGCTCGCCGCACTCGCGGGGGCGGGGGCCGACGGCCACCAGCTCAAGCTGGAGATGACCGAAGGCCTGCTGCTGCAGGACGTGGAAGACACCATCGACAAGATGGGCCAGCTGCGAGGCTACGGCGTGGGCTTTTCGCTGGACGACTTTGGCACCGGTTATTCATCGCTCAGCTACCTCAAGCGCCTGCCGTTGGATCAGCTCAAGATCGACCAGAGCTTTGTGCGCGACGTGCTCACCGACCCCAACGACGCCGCCATCGCACGCACGGTGGTGGCCCTGGGCACCAGCCTGGGCCTGCGCGTGATCGCGGAGGGCGTGGAAACCGAGGCGCAGCGCGAGTTTCTGGAACGCCATCACTGCCATGCATGGCAGGGCTTCCTGCTCAGCCCGCCTGTGGCCGTGGCCGAGTTCGAGGCACTGGTCCGCCGCACGAACGGTGCACTGGATGGCAACCTGGATGGAGGCCATTGATGGCGTGGGCCCTGCGCCGGGCCCGGGCGTGTGGGGCCAGAGAAGGGGGCGGGTGGCAACGCGACGCCGTAGACCCTTTGCATTCGCGGGCTGGCTGCGCGACCTATGATGCGGGCGCTTGATCGCCACCGCCTCCATGTTCTTCAAAAAGCCTTCACCTCCCGCATCCGTGCCATTGCCGCAAGGCTTTGACGCACAGCGCGAGCGCTCGGTGATTGCGGAGATGCTGCTCAAGCGCTCTGCCAAGCTGATCCTGGGGCGCAGCGAGCTGGAGATCATCCGCGGGGTGTGCCAGGCCATCGTGGATGTCACCAGCCACATCCGCCTGGCCTGGACCTGGTTTGGCCCCACCGACACACATACCATCCGCCCGCAGGTGTACGCAGGCCCAGCCGCCGCCTATGCCGAGTCGCTGAACATCGAGCGCAACCTGCTCACCCGCATCGGCCCTGCCTTCACCACGCTGGAGGGCAAGTCTGCGGGCCCTTTCACGGTGTCGCAGCTGTCCCCATTTGGCCCCTGGCGCGACGCGGCACGCCACCACGGCATATACCACGTGCTGGCCTTGCCCATTGCCTCCACCTTCAATGGCTACAGCGGCATCTTTGTGCTGTATGCCGACCGTGATGGCTACTTTGACGAAGTCGGCGAGAGCCTGTTTGCGGGGCTGGCCGAGCTGTTTGGCTCACTCATGACCGTGGCCGCCGAGCGCCAGGAGCTGCAGCGCGCCGCGTACCACGACGCGCTGACCGGGCTGCTGAACCGCCACGCTGTGGACCTGATCGACCGGCGTGTGTACCGGGCCTCCCTGTTCGAGCCCGCTTCGTCGATTCTGCTGATGGACCTGGACCGTTTCAAGAGCATCAACGACCGCTTTGGCCACGATGCGGGCGATAAAGCCCTGCAGGCAGTGGCCAGGGTGCTGACCGATGCCCTGCGGCGCGGCGACGAGATCATTCGCTGGGGCGGCGAGGAGTTTCTGGTCTGCCTGCCCCAGACCGCACTGCCCGACGCGCTGAAGGTGGCCGAAAAGCTGCGCCGCGCGGTGGAGGACATCACCGAGCCCGAGCAGCTCACCGTGTCCATTGGCGCGTGCGAGATCTCTGCCCTGCAGCACCTGCCCCAGGCAGTGGCCCGCGCGGACGAGGCTCTGTTCAAGGCCAAGTCGGGCGGGCGTAACCAGGTGTGTGTGCTGCCTTGATGGTCGTCGCCTTTGGCTATCAAAATCGATAGCAATTAAGCCATATTGCACTAGCGCATCAGGCCGATTTGTCTGGATTTTTGGTGCCAACCGGCCTGCGGGCGCCTCCAGCGGCCCTTGAGCGCCAGGGCCAGGCAGGCGGCGCGGTATCATTCCGGCCTTGCCCATACCCGGCCCTGCCGGTGTGTTGTACGCCGGGACTGCGCACCGGCGCCCTGGTTGACCGCCGCGTCTCTTCTGCATCTACCCGCCATCTGATCCGTGCGTCTTACCTCGATCAAGCTCTCCGGCTTCAAGTCGTTCGCTGAACCCACCAATTTCATGCTGCCCGGGCAACTGGTCGGCGTGGTGGGGCCTAACGGCTGCGGCAAGTCCAACATCATGGACGCGGTGCGCTGGGTGCTGGGCGAGAGCAAGGCCAGCGAGCTGCGCGGCGAGAGCATGCAGGACGTGATCTTCAGCGGCACCACCACCCGCAAGCAGGCCAGCCGCGCCAGTGTGGAGCTGGTGTTCGACAACTCCGACCACCGCGCGGGCGGCCAGTGGGGCCAGTTTGGCGAAATCGCGGTGCGCCGCGTGCTCACCCGCGATGGCACCAGCAGCTACTTTCTGAACAACCAGCCTGTGCGCCGCCGCGACGTGCAGGACGTGTTCCTGGGCACGGGCCTCGGGCCCCGCGCCTACGCCATCATCGGCCAGGGCACCATCAGCCGCATCATCGAATCGCGCCCCGAGGAACTGCGGCTGTTCCTGGAGGAAGCGGCGGGCGTCTCCAAATACAAAGAGCGCCGTCGCGAGACCGAAAACCGCCTGTCGGATACGCGCGAGAACCTCACGCGGGTCGAAGACATCTTGCGCGAGCTGAACGCCAACCTCGAAAAGCTCGAAAAGCAGGCCGAGGTGGCCGCCAAGTACAACACCCTGCATGCAGACGCGACGCTCAAGCAGCATCAGCTGTGGTTTTTGAAGCGGGCCGAGGCCGAAGAGCAGCAGAACAAGGTGCGCCTCGATGGCCTGCAGGCCGTGAACGACCTCGAATCGCGCATGGCCGACCTGCGCGCGGTCGAGTCCGACCTCGAAACCATCCGCCAGGCCCACTACGCTGCAGGCGACCAGGTCAACCAGGCCCAGGGCAAGCTCTACGAAGCCACGGCCGAAGTGGGCAAGCTCGAAGCCGAGATCCGCTACGTGGTCGAAGGCCGCCAGCGCGTGGAGCAGCGCTTGGTGCAGCTGGCCGAGCAGATCGCTCAGTGGCAGGCCCGCAAGGAAGACGCCGATGTGGAGCTGGAAAACCTGGCCGGTGCCGGTGTGGACGCCGAAGAGCGCGCCGAACTGCTCGCCGCCCAGGTCGAAGAGCAGGCCATGCAGCTGCCCGACCTGGAAGAAGCCCTGCGCCAGGCCCAGGCCCGCACGGCCGAGCAGCGCAGTAGCGTCGTGCAGGTGCAGCAGCAGATTGGCGTGTTGGCCGCCGAGCAGCGCAGCTTTGACGAGCAAAGCCGCCAGCTCGACGCCCGCTTTGAACGCCTGCGTACCGACCGCAACGCGCTGGCCGCGCCCGATGAAGCCCGCCTGAACAACCTGCGCGAGCAGCTCGAAGAAGCGCAGGAGATTGCCGAAACCACCGAGGCACGGTTGTACGAGCTGCAGGAGTCCGTGCCCCAGCTGGACGAAGACCGCCGCGCCCGCCAGCAGGCGGTGAACGCCGAAAGTGCGCGCCAGGCCGAGCTGTCGGCCCGCATGGAGGCCCTGAAGGCCCTGCAGGAAAAGGTCAAGACCGACGGCAAGCTGCGCCCCTGGCTCGCCAAGCACGGCCTCGATGGCCTGCAAGGTCTGTGGAGCCGCATCCACATCGAAAAGGGCTGGGAAAACGCCCTTGAAGCCGCGCTGCGCGAGCGTCTGGCCGCGCTGGAAGTGGGCCGCCTGGACATGGTGCGCGGTTTTCTGGGCTCCGGCGGCAACGATGCGCCCCCAGCGCGCCTGGCCTTTTACAGCGCGCCTGCAGCCGGCCAGCCCGAGGCGCCGTCCCAGCACCAGCGCCTGTCCGATCTGCTGCGCCTCAATGACGCGGGCCTGCGCGCCGTGCTCACCGACTGGCTACAGGGCTGCTATACGGCCCCCACGCTCGACGAAGCCCTGGCCCGCCGCAGCCAGCTGCAACCTGGGGAGACGGTGTTTGTGCCCACGGGCCATGCCGTCAGCGCCCACAGCGTGAGCTTTTATGCGCAGGACTCCGAGCAGTCCGGCATGTTGGCCCGCGCGCAAGAGATCGAACACCTTGAAAAGGAACTGCGCGCGCAGGCCCTGATCGCCGAAGAATCGCGCACCGCCCTGGTCCGCGCCGAGGCCGCCTATGCCGATGCCTCGCAGCGCCTGGTGTCCGCCCGCCGCGAAGCGACCGAGGCCCAGAGCCGTGCGCACGAGCTGCAGGTGGAGACCCTGCGCCTGACGCAACTGGCCGAGCAGACCCGCGCCCGCAGCGCACAGATCGACGGCGACCTGGCTGAGGTCGAGGCCCAGCTGGCCGACCTGCAGGAGCGCCGTGTGGCCGCTGAGGCGCGCTTTGAAGAGCTGGACATGCAACTGGCCGACAGCCAGGAGCGCGAGGCCCAGTTGGGCGACAAGGTCATCGAGGCGGAGCGCAAGCTGGCCGCCTGCCGTGAACAGCAGCGCACGCTGGAGCGTCAGGCGCAAGAGGCCACGTTCTCGCAGCGCAGCCTGGAGGCGCGCCGCGCTGAATTGAACCGCTCCATCGAAACCGCCACCCAGCAGGCCAAGGCCCTGGCCGACGAAGAGCAGCGTGCGCGCGATGAGCTTGCCCGCCTGTCGGATGCCGCAGCGCAAGGCGGCCTGCAGGCCGCGTTGGAACTCAAAATGGAGCGCGAGAAGGCCCTGGCCGCTCAGCGCAGCGAATACGACGACCTGACCACCAAGCTGCGCGCGAGCGACGAACGCCGCATGCAGCTGGAACGCGCGCTCGACCCGCTGCGCCAGCGCATCACCGAATTCCAGCTCAAGGAACAGGCCGCGCGCCTGGGCCTGGAGCAATACACCACCTTGCTGCAAGACGCCCAGGCCGACCTGGAGGCCGTGGCCCGCTCCATCGAGGAGGGCAATGTGCGCATCGGCGGCCTGCAGAGCGAAATTGATCGCCTGCACCGGGAGATCACGGCCCTGGGCGCCGTCAACCTGGCCGCGCTGGATGAACTCAAGCTGGCCAGCGAGCGCAAGGTGTTCCTCGATGCGCAGACCGCCGACCTCACCGAGGCCATGAACACGCTGGAAGACGCGATCCGCAAGATCGATGGCGAAACGCGCCAGCTGCTCTCGGGCACCTTCGACACTGTCAACGCGCACTTCGGCCGCATGTTCCCCGAGCTGTTCGGCGGCGGCCAGGCCAAGCTCATCATCACCGGTGACGAAATCCTGGACTCTGGCGTGCAGGTGATGGCGCAGCCGCCCGGCAAGAAGAACCAGACCATCCACCTGCTGTCGGGCGGTGAAAAGGCCCTCACGGCCATTGCGCTGGTGTTTGCCATCTTCCAGCTCAACCCCGCGCCGTTCTGCCTGCTGGACGAGGTGGACGCGCCGCTGGACGACGCCAACACCGAGCGTTATGCCAAGCTGGTGTCCAGCATGAGCAAGGGCACGCAGTTTTTGTTCATCAGCCACAACAAGATCGCGATGGAAATGGCCGAGCAACTGATCGGCGTGACCATGCAGGAGCAGGGCGTGTCGCGCATCGTGGCCGTCGATATGGAGTCGGCCCTCTCGATGGTGGACGCTTGAACCCATTCAATCAAACATGAGCACATTGCAACTGAGTCTGGCCATCATCGGTGGCCTGGTGCTGGCCCTGATCGTGGCCTACAACACCTGGACCTCGCGCCGCAACGCGCCCAAGCGCGCACTGCCCACAGAGCACGACCCGGCGGCGGAGCCCGCGCAGCGCCTGGAGCCCGGCTTTGATGCGGGCGCGACAGGTGCCATGCCACCCAGCGAGTTCCACGGCTTGGACCGGGGGCCGGAGCCGTCGGAACACACCGTGGACGCGGGCGACGCCCTGCAACTGCCCGTGCCGCCGTTTTCGCCCGAGCGCCGCCCGGGGCTGGACCCGCTCATCGATGTGATCGCCTCGCTACAGCCCGAGCATGTGGTGTCCGGCGACGCGGCCCTGGTCGCACTGCCGCCCACCCGCCGCGCAGGCAGCAAGCCCTTTGCCATCGAAGGCCTGAACGAAGCCACCCAGCAGTGGGAAACCCCCGCCCCCGGTCAGCGCTACCAGTCCTTCCAGGCGGGCGTGCAACTCGCCAACCGCATGGGCGCGCTCAACGAGATCGAGTTTTCCGAGTTCGTGGTCAAGGCCCAGGCCTTTGCCGACGCCATCAACGCTGCTCCCGACTTCCCCGACATGCTGCAGGAAGTGGCCCGCGCCCGCGAGCTGGACCAGTTCGCCAGCGACCACGATGCCCAGCTCATGTTCATGCTGCGCGCCCGCCAGGCCGCGTGGAGCCCGGGCTACGTGCAGCAAAATGCTGCCCGCCTGGGCTTTGTGCCCGGTGCCATGCCCGGCCGCCTGGTGCTGCCCGCCAGCACCCAGGGTCTGCCGCCGCTACTCACGCTGGGCTACGACACCCAGGCTGCTCTGGCCGACGACCCCGACCAGTCCGCCATCCGCGACATCACGCTGAGCCTGGACGTCGCCCAGGTCCACCGCACCGAACAGCCCTTCGCCCGCCTGCGCGACGTGGCCGCCGCCCTGTGCCAGGCCATGGACGGTGTGCTCTGCGACCAGAACGGCACCCCGCTGCCAGCGATGGCCATGGACCCGATCGCTGCCGACCTGGAGCTGCTGTACGACCAGCTCGATGGGCGGGATCTGTCTGCGGGGTCGGTGCTGGCGCGGCGCCTTTTCAGCTGAGCGCTGGTGCGGCCATGACCGAGAGTTTGGATCTTTTTTCGGCCCAAGCGCCCGTGGATCAAGCGCAGCCAGCTATCAAAATCAAAGCGCTGCGCGACCAGCTCAACCAGTGGGCCCATCAGTACTACGTGCTGGACGAGCCCACCGTGCCCGACGCCGAATACGACCGCGTGTTCCGCGAGCTGCAGGCGCTCGAAGCCGCGCACCCTGAGCTGGTCTCCCCCGATTCGCCCACGCAGCGCGTGATTGGTGCGGTGATGGAGGGCCTGGCCCCCGTGCGCCACGCGGTGCCCATGCTCAGCATCCACACCGAAACCGACACCGAGGCCACGGGCGCGCAGGCTTTTGATGCCCGCGTGCGGCGCGAGCTAGGCCTGTCGGACGCCGACCCTGCCATCGAATACGTGGCAGAGCCCAAGTTCGATGGCCTGGCCATGAGCCTGCGCTACGAGAACGGCCGTCTGTCGCAGGCCGCCACGCGTGGCGATGGTGAGGTGGGCGAGGACGTGACGCACAACATCCGCACCATCCGCCAGATTCCGCTGACCTTGCCGGAAGGCGTGCCGCCACTGCTGGAAGTGCGCGGCGAGGTCTACATGCGCCGTGCCGACTTTGACGCCCTCAACGAGCGTCAGCGGGAGCAGGGCGGCAAGACCTTTGTGAACCCGCGCAACGCGGCCGCAGGCGCCGTGCGCCAGCTCGACTCCAACATCACCGCCCAGCGGCCCCTGAGCTTTTTTGCCTATGGTCTGGGCGCGATCACGCCGCCTGCCGAAGGTGGGCCGGTGTTCCGCACGCACTACGAGATGCTGCAGACGCTGAAATCTTGGGGATTTCCGGTGGCAGCGCAGGTACAGATTGCGGTAGGTGCTACTGAATTGATAGCGTTTCACCAGCAGGTGGGTGCCAGCCGCGATGCGCTGCCGTACGACATCGACGGTGTGGTTTACAAGGTCAACTCGTTGCAGCTGCAGCGTGACTTGGGCTTCAAGACCCGCGAACCGCGCTGGGCCGTGGCGCACAAGTACCCGGCGCAGGAGATGGCCACCAAGATCGAAGGCATCGACGTGCAGGTGGGGCGCACCGGCAAGATCACGCCGGTCGCACGCTTGGCGCCGGTGTTTGTGGGTGGGGTCACCGTGACCAATGCCACGCTGCACAACCTGTTCGAGATCCGCAAGAAGGGTGTGCGCGTGGGTGACACCGTCATCGTGCGCCGTGCGGGGGACGTGATTCCCGAGGTCGTGGGTGTCATGCCAGGGCAGCGTTCGAGGTATGTGCCCAACTTCCGCATGCCCACAGCCTGCCCCGTATGCGGCAGCGCCGTGGTGCGCGAAAAGGGCGAGGCCAACCACCGCTGCACCGGCGGCCTGTTCTGCGCCGCGCAGCGCAAGGAGGCGATCCTGCACTTTGCCGCGCGCCGCGCCATGGACATCGAGGGCTTGGGCGACAAGCTGGTGGACCAGCTGGTGGACGCCAACGTGATCCGCACATTGCCCGACCTGTACCGGCTGGGCCTGACCTCGCTCATTGCGCTGGAGCGCATGGCTGAGAAATCGGCCCAGAACGTGCTGGCGGCGCTCGAAAAATCCAAGCAGACCACGCTGCCGCGCTTCTTGTTTGCCCTGGGCATCCGCCACGTGGGCGAGGCCACGGCCAAGGACCTGGCGCGGCATTTTGGCGTGCTCGACGCCATCATGGATGCGACGGAAGAGCAGCTGCTGGCCGTCAACGACGTGGGCCCCATCGTGGCCAAGGCCATCCGCACCTTCTTTGAACAGCCGCACAACCGCGAAGTGGTCGAGCAGCTACGTGCCTGCGGCGTGACCTGGCCCGAAGGCCCGGTGGCCGAGCGTGCCCCGCAGATTCTGGCGGGCAAGACGGTGGTGTTGACCGGTACCTTGCCCACACTGAGCCGCGACGCGGCAAAGGACATGCTCGAAGCCGCAGGCGCCAAGGTTGCGGGCTCCGTCAGCAAGAAGACCAGCTACGTGGTGGCGGGCGAAGAAGCTGGCAGCAAGCTGGCCAAGGCCCAGGAACTGGGCGTGCCCGTGCTGGACGAAGCCGGCATGCTGGAACTGTTGTCAGGCCAGGGTGTCTGACGGAGCACGGAGCACGGTGCACCATGCCCGACTCTGTTTTTGCGTTTTCTTTCCCCTTTCTCCTTCCTGACCGGCCCCTGGTGGCGCGGTCCTGAAGCGACCCTTTATTTCCCGGCGATTCATTGATGCACAAGTGGCTGCTTTCTTTCCGGGCCCGCATGGCGGACCTGTTGGCCTGGGTTCCCCGGCCCGTGCGGCGCCTGCTGCTGTGGACGGTGGTGGCGGTGCCCGCTGCGCTGCTGGTGTTCACGCTGGCGCTCGTGCCTTTCACCCCCGGTATCAGCGACATCCGCAAGGCCAAGAGCGAGCTGCCGGCGCAGCTCATGTCGGCCGACGGCAAGCTGCTGGCCGAATACCGCTGGGCCAACCGCGAGTGGGTGGAGCTGAACCAGATCTCGCCCAACGTGATTGATGCGCTGATAGCGACCGAGGACCACCGCTTTTACAAGCACTTCGGGCTGGACTGGCGGCGCACGGCATCGTCAGTGGTGCTGACGCTGCGCGGGGACCCGCAGGGCGGCTCCACCATCACCCAGCAGCTGGCGCGCAACCTGTTCCCGGAGGAAATTGGCCGCTCGCGCACCCTCACGCGCAAACTCAAGGAAGCGATCACCGCGCTCAAGATCGAGGCGTCGTACTCCAAGGACGAGATCCTGGAGACTTACCTCAACACCGTGCCGTTTCTCTACAACGCCTACGGCATCGAGATGGCCGCGCGCACCTACTTTGACAAGTCGGCCGACAAGCTCAACGTGCTGGAAAGCGCCACGCTGATCGGCATGCTCAAGGGCACGGCCTACTACAACCCGGTGCTCAACCCCGAGCGCGCGCAGGCCCGCCGCAACACGGTGCTGTCGCAGATGGTCAAGCGCGGCAAGCTCGATGCCAAGCAGTTCGAGACCCTGCAAAAACGCCCGCTGCGCATCAACTTTGAACGCCAGACCGAGGTCATGGGCCCGGCGCCACACTTTGCGATCCAGCTGCGCAAGCAGCTCATCGACTGGGCCGACAGCAAGGGCTACAGCCTGTATTCGGACGGACTGGTGATCCGCACCACCATCGACTCGCGCCTGCAGGCCTATGCCAACCAGGCGGTGGCGCGGCAGGGTCGGCAATTGCAAGGTGTGGCCGACACCGCCTGGTCGCAGCGCAATGGCTGGGGCCCCAAGAACGAGCTGGTGCAGACCTTGGTGCGCGAGAGCGCCGAGTACCGCGCGGCCGTGGACAAGGGCGACACGCCCGACGACGCGCTGAAGTCGCTGCTGGACGACGCTGCCTTCATGGCCAAGCTGCGCGCCGAAAAGACGCGCGTTCAAGCGGGCTTTCTGGCGCAAGACCCGGTCACCGGCCATGTACTGGCCTGGGTGGGCAGCCGCGACTTTGCGCAAGACCCGTTTGACCACGTGCAGGCAGCGCGCCGCCAGCCGGGCTCTACCTTCAAGCCGTTTGTGTATGGCGCGGCGTTTGCCAACGGCGCCACGCCCGAGGACACACTGATGGACACCGCCGTCGAGATCCCGCTGGGCGGCGGCCGCGTCTGGCGCCCCACCGATGGCGGCCCGCCCAGCGACCAGCCCATGACGCTGGCCGACGGCCTGGCGTTCTCCAAGAACACCATTACCGCACAGGTGATGCAGCAGGTGGGCCCGGCCCGCGTGGCCGAAGTGGCGCGCGCCCTGGGTGTGCGGCAGTCCAAGCTGGAAGAGGTGCCGTCCCTGGCGCTGGGCACGAGCCCGGTCACGCTCAAGGAAATGATCTCGGCCTACAGCAGCATCGTGAACCTGGGCCGTTATGTAGAGCCCGTGCTCATCACCAGCATCGAAGACCGCAATGGCAAGGTGCTGGAGACTTTTGCCAAGCCCGTGCCCGAAGAGGTCTTCCAGCCCCGGGCGGCGCAGACCCTGCGCAACACCATGCGCGGTGCCGTGGACCGGGGCACGGCCACGGCCATCCGCACGCGCTATGGCATCCAGGCCGACGTAGCCGGCAAGACCGGCACCACGCAAGACAACACCGACGGCTGGTTCATCCTGATGCACACCCGCGTGGTGGCGGGGGCCTGGGCCGGGTTCAACGATGGGCGCATCACACTGCGCAGCGACTACTGGGGGCAGGGCGCGCGCAGTGCATTGCCCATGGTGGGCGAGTTCATGCAGCAGGCCATCCGCAACAAGGTGATCGACGGCAACGACCGGTTTGTGGACGAGTTCGACACCAGCCCACCGCCGCCGCCCGATAGCTCGCTCAGCACCATGCGCGACTGGATTCGTGGCCTTTTCCGCACCGACCCGCAGCAGGCCCCAGTGCCCGGCATGTCCCCCCGGCCTGCGGGTGCGGGCGGTTTGCCGCCGGTCACTACCGACCCACCGGGCTCGGTGTCGCCACCGGTGCCCGCAGAGGAGCGGGTGGGGGGCGAATGAGCGGGCGCGGCGCGGGGTTTACGCGCCGCTGAATTTCTCGGTCGGGCTGCGCGGTCAGGCCACCACGCCGGGCCATACGATGGCCTGGGCCACGATCACGGTCTGCCCGTTGAAGGTGGCCGCCGGTGAGCCATACAGCCGATAGCCCAGCGCCAGCGCGTCGCTCACGCGGCGGCAGAAGCTGGCGTCGTCGGGACCGGTGAGCAGGCGGTAGGCGGGCAAACCATCGGGTGGCGTGCTGGCCTGGGCGGAAGATGCAGGCGATGCGGTGGAGGTGGCAACCGTCATGGCTGCGCCTATTCGATGTCGATGAAGTGCATGCCCATGGTGCCCGCCTTGCGGTCGGCAAAGTAGCACTCCAGCGTTTCCTTGACGGTGCGGAACGCCAACTCGTCCCAGGGTACCTCGTCTTCAGCAAACAGCCGGGCCTCGATGGTTTCGTAGCCCGGGTTGAACTGGTCGCTCAGCAGCGTGGCGCGGTAGAACAGGTGCACCTGGCCCACACGGCGCACGTTCAGCAGGCTGAACAGGGGGCCAATCTCGATCTGCGCGCCAGCCTCTTCGTCGGTCTCACGCGCCGCCCCTTGGGCCGTGGTTTCGTCCAGCTCCATGAAGCCTGCGGGCAGCGTCCATTTGCCCCACCGGGGTTCGATGTTGCGCTTGCACAGCAGGATGCGGCCATCGGGCAGCGCGGGCACCGTGCCCACCACATTGAGTGGGTTCTCGTAGTGCACCGTGTTGCAGGCGGGGCAGACGGCACGCTGCTTGGTGTCGCCGTCGTCCGGAAGGCGGTACACCACGGCGGTGCCACAGGCGCGGCAATGTTTGATGGGGCTGCGGTAGGTCATGCAGGGGTTTGAGGGTCAAATGGGCTGGTAGCGCAAGTGCAATATGCGCTACCAGCTATGAAAATCGTAGCATTTCGTTCACCTGGCCGGGCGGCAGGGCCGCCCGGTAGCGCTCAGACCACGGTCAGGCGCAAAGGCGTGAGGCCGCCCACACCGCCTTCAAGCGTATCGCCACGCACCACAGCGCCCACGCCTTCGGGGGTGCCGGTGTAGATCAGGTCGCCGGGCTGCAGCTCCCACGCGGCCGACAGGTGCTCGATGGTCTCAGCAATGTTCCAGATGAGCTGGCTCACGGTGCTGCGCTGGCGGTCTGCGCCGTTGACCTGCAGCCAGATGGGCGCGTTGGCCACATCACCTGCCTGCGCTGCCGGGGTGATGGGGCCGATGGGCGCGCTGGCGTCAAAGCCCTTGCCGATGCACCAGGGGCGGCCCTGTTTCTTCATGTCGTTCTGCAGGTCGCGGCGGGTCATGTCGAGGCCCACGGCGTAGCCGTAAATGTGGCTGAAAGCGTCGGCAGCGTGGATGTTCTTGCCGCCCTTGCCAATGGCCACCACCAGCTCGATCTCGTGGTGCAGGTTGGCCGTGAGGCTGGGGTAGGGCAGCTGCCCGGTTTCGCCCGAGTTGACGACCACGATGGCATCCGCAGGCTTGAGGAAGAAGAAGGGTGGCTCACGGCCGGTAAAGCCCATCTCCTTGGCGTGTTCTTCGTAGTTGCGGCCCACGCAGTAAATGCGGTGTACCGGAAACCGTTCGCCGCTGCCCACCACGGGCACGCTGACCACGGGGGCTGGAGGAAACACGTAGCTCATGTCTGCCTTTCAATGGTTCTGGGAATGCTGTCAAAAAACCGCGCGCAGTACCGTGCGCGCCGCAGTGTGGCAGTGTGCCATGGGCGCAGGCCCTCTGCTGGGGGGCGCTACACTCGCGCCCATGGCAAAGAGCTTCGATTTCCACAACACGCCGGGCCACCTGGTGCGCCGCGCCCACCAGCGGACCGTGGCACTTTTCATGGAAGAGACGGCCGGATTTGACGTGACGCCGGTGCAGTTCGCCATCCTGCACGAGCTGCTGGCCCAGCCGGGCGAGGACCAGGTCACCCTGGCCGCCCGCGTGGCGTTCGATGCAGCCACGTCCGGATCGGTGATCGGGCGGCTGGAAAAGCGCGGCTGGATCCGCCGCGAGCCCGACACCCGTGACCGCCGCCGCAAGCTGCTGTGGATCACGCCCGAAGGCGAAGTGGCCGCCCTGCAGATGCGCGATGCCGCCCAGCGCGTGCAGGAGCGCCTCACGGCACCGCTCACTGCCCAGGAAAGTGCCGACCTGATGGTGCTGCTCTCCAAAGTCGTCTACAACCACCAGGATCCGGCGGGCACCTCGGGCGCCTGACGGGGATGCCCTTGGCTGTCGGGCGCACTCCTTCTCTGGCCTGTCGGCGCCATGCCGCACAGGCTTTGTTCCTTGTTTGATCGACCCCAGGCACCGCTCCGCCATGCAGCTCTACAACTACTTCCGCTCCTCCGCCTCGTTCCGCGTGCGTATCGCGCTACAGCTCAAGGGCCTGCCGTACGACTACATGCCTGTGCATCTGGTCAAGGGCGAGCACAAGGCCCCCGATTACGCGGGCCGCATTGGGGACGCGCTGGTGCCCACGCTGGTGACCGATGGCGGCACGGCGCTGTCGCAGTCCATGGCCATCATCGAATACCTGGACGAAACCCACCCCACGCCTGCCTTGCTGCCCGCCACCCCGTTGGCGCGGGCTCGGGTGCGCGCACTGGCGCAGATGGTGGCGTGCGAAATCCACCCCATCAACAACCTGCGTGTGCTCAAGTACCTGGTGCATGAACTGAAGGTGGACGAGGATGCCAAGAACGCCTGGTACCACCACTGGGTGCGCAGTGGGCTGGAGGCGTTCGAGCGGCAGCTTGACCTGCTGGCGCAAGAGCGCGCTGCGCAGGGCATGGCGCCCTCGGTGCTGTGCTGGGGCGATACGCCCACGCTGGCCGACTGCTGCCTGGTGCCGCAGATTTTCAATGCCCAGCGCTTCAAGGTCAGCCTGGATGGCCTGCCGCGCACCATGGGCGCGTTTGAGGCTTGCATGGCACTGCCCGCGTTCCAGCAGGCGCAGCCCTCGGCCTGCCCGGACAGCGAAGCGTGACGGCTGTGGCATCGTCGGTACCGGGCCTGCACGCAGACTGGCTGGTGCCTGACTGGCCTGCACCGCCCGGTGTGCATGCGCTGTGCACCACGCGCGCGGGTGGGGTGAGTCACGCACCGTACGACCAGTTGAACCTGGGCGCCCATGTGGGCGACGATCCGCTGGCGGTCGTTGCCAACCGGCAGATCTTGCAGTCTGCATTGCATTCCACGAACCCGGGCGCGCGTGCAGTGTTCTTGAGTCAGGTGCATGGCGATGGCGTGGCGCTGCTCGATGTAGGTACGCCCGACGGGACAGAAGCTGACGCCTGCGTGGCCAGTGCACCCGGCGCCGTCTGCACCATCATGGTGGCCGACTGCTTGCCCGTGTTGCTGGCTCACCGGTCAGGTCGGGTGGTGGCTGCGGCCCACGCCGGCTGGCGTGGGCTGGCCGGGCACGCAGGGCAGGGCGTGCTGGAATCGGTTTTCAAGCTTTTTTGCCATGAAGTGCTAGTGAATCATGCTTCTGCAGCTATAAAAAGTGTAGCATTGGCGCCTGACTTCCCGTATGCTTCAGAGGTTGCCGCCCACACGCTGGCCTGGTTGGGCCCCTGCATCGGCCCCACGGCTTTCGAGGTCGGGGCGGAGGTGCGTGCAGCGTTCTGCGATGCCCCGAGTGCCCTGGGTGCTGCGGCTGCTCAGTGTTTTGTGGCGCGGCCCGATGCACCGGGCAAGTACCTGTGCGATCTGGCAGGGCTGGCCCGGTTGCGCCTGCAAGCCATGGGCATCACCGCCATCTACGGCAATGACAGCACCCCGCTGTGGTGCACCGTCACGCAGGCCTCACGGTTCTTTTCGCACCGCCGCGACAGCGTTGCCCTCGGCGGCAGCGGGCGTTTTGCCGCCTGCGTCTGGCGCGGCTGACGTTGCGGGTTCGGCGCCCGCATCGGCCATGCGGGCTGCGGCCTGCTCCGCGTCATACGCGGCCTGTTCGGCCGCCTCTCGCGCCTTGATCTTGCGCTTGCGCGACGGCGTGCCCAGGATGTAGACCAGAATGCCCATGGGCAGCAGGCCATACAACGCGAACGTGATGATGGCTCCCAGCACAGTGCCCTGTGGGCTGGTGGCCTCGGCCACCGCCATCATGAGCGTGACGTAGGTCCAGGCGATGACGATGAGGTACATTGATTTGTGTGCACTGAAAGCGTTGAATTCGTTGCCATGCACCATGGCGGTGGGCAACAATGAACCCGCGAAACAAAAATCAGGCCCCAGCCGCTGCGAGCGACCAACCATCGAGGAATGAGCATGACTTCTGAATCACCCTGGGCCGAGAGCGCCCAGCAGTTCCAGCAGATTTTCGGGCAAAGCTGGTCGCAGGCGCTGCAATCGTTTCAGAAACTGGACCTCGGGGCGCAGGTACCTGCCGCAGCGCCCCTGAAGCTGTCGCAGACCAAACTGCAGGCGTTGCAGCAGCAGTACCTCAAGGAAGCGCAGGAGCTGTGGGCGCAGGGCCTGCAGGGCACCCCGGAAGTCAAGGACAAGCGTTTTGCCGGCGAAGGCTGGGCCAGCAACCCCGTGGCGGCGTTTTCTGCCGCCGCCTACTTGCTCAACGCCCGCACGCTGATGGGCCTGGCAGAGGCGGTCGAGGCTGACGAGAAGACCAAGGCCCGCATCCGCTTTGGCGTGGAGCAGTGGATGGCCGCCATGGCGCCCAGCAATTTCCTCGCCTTCAATGCTGAAGCGCAGAAGAAAGCCATCGAGACCAAGGGCGAGAGCATTGCCAAGGGCATGCAGAACCTGCTGCACGACATCACGCAGGGCCATGTGTCGATGACCGACGAAAGCCTGTTCGAGGTGGGCCGCAATGTGGCCACCACCGAAGGCATGGTGGTGTACGAGAACGAACTGTTTCAGCTGCTCGAATACAAGCCCCTCACGGCCAAGGTGTACGAGCGGCCGTTTTTGCTGGTGCCGCCCTGCATCAACAAGTTCTACATCCTCGACCTGCAGCCCGAAAACTCGCTGATCCGCTACGCCGTCGAACAGGGCCACCGTACCTTTGTGGTGAGCTGGCGCAACCCCGACGACAGCCTGGCCCATAAGACCTGGGACGACTACGTGGAAGACGGCGCCATGGCCGCCATTGACGTGGTGCAGAACATCACCGGCGCCGAGCAGATCAACGCGCTGGGTTTTTGCGTGGGGGGCACCATCCTCAGCAACGCGCTGGCTGTGTTGGCGGCGCGTGGCGACGAGCCCGTGGCCAGTGCCACCTTTCTTACCACGCTGATCGACTTCAGCGACACCGGCATCCTCGATGTGTTCATCGACGAGGCCTTCGTCAAGTTCCGCGAGATGCAGATGGGCCATGGCGGGTTGATGAAGGGACAGGACCTGGCGTCCACCTTCAGCTTCTTGCGCCCCAACGATCTGGTCTGGAACTACGTGGTGGGCAACTACCTCAAGGGCGAAACGCCGCCGCCGTTTGACCTGCTGTACTGGAACAGCGACAGCACCAACCTGCCCGGCCCGTTCTACGCCTGGTACCTGCGCAATTTTTACCTGGAGAACAACCTAGTCAAACCAGGCAAGCTCACGGTGTGCGGCGAAAAGCTGGACCTGGGCAATCTCGATTTGCCGGTCTACATCTATGGCTCGCGCGAAGACCACATCGTTCCCGCCACGGCCGCTTACGCATCCACCCAGGTGCTGCCAGGCAAGAAGCGTTTTGTGATGGGCGCGTCAGGCCACATTGCTGGCGTGATCAATCCACCCGCCAAGGGCAAGCGCAGCCACTGGATTCGCGCCGACGGCAAGTTTCCCGGCACGCTCGACCAATGGCTGGACGGCGCTACCGAGCACCCCGGCAGCTGGTGGACCGACTGGTCAGGCTGGCTCAAGAGCCATGCGGGCAAACAGATTGCAGCGCCCAAGGCCTATGGCAAAGGCACCAAATTCAAGGCCATCGAGCCCGCGCCCGGCCGCTACGTCAAGCAGAAAGCCTGATACGCAAAAGTCCTGACTTTTGTCGCTGCGAGAATCACTGAACCACCACTCACCACTACAAGGACATTCCATGGAAGACATCGTCATCGTTTCGGCCACTCGCACCGCTGTGGGCAAGTTTGGTGGCTCGCTGGCCAAGACGCCCGCGGCCGACCTCGGCGCCATCGTGATCCGCGAAGCCATCGCCCGCGCAGGCCTCTCGTCCGACCAGATTGGCGAAGTCATCATGGGCCAGGTGCTGGCAGCGGGCGTGGGCCAGAACCCAGCGCGCCAGGCTTCGATGAAAGCAGGCGTGGCCAAGGAAACCCCCGCACTCACCATCAATGCGGTGTGCGGCTCCGGCCTCAAGGCCGTGATGCTCGCCGCCCAGGCCGTGGCCTGGGGTGACAGCGAGATCGTCGTGGCCGGTGGCCAGGAAAGCATGAGCCTGGCGCCGCACGTGCTGCCCAACTCGCGCGACGGTCAGCGCATGGGCGACTGGAAGCTGGTGGACACCATGATCGTGGACGGCCTGTGGGACGTGTACAACCAGTACCATATGGGCATCACGGCAGAAAACGTGGCCAAGCAGTACGGCATCACCCGCGACATGCAAGACGCACTGGCTTTGGCCAGCCAGCAAAAGGCCGCTGCAGCGCAGGATGCCGGCAAGTTCGTCGATGAAATCGTCGGTGTGAGCCTGGCGCAAAAGAAGGGCGACCCGATCCTCTTCAACACCGACGAATACCTCAACCGCAAGACCAATGCCGAAGCCCTGGCCGGCCTGCGCCCCGCTTTCGACAAGGCGGGCAGCGTGACGGCGGGCAATGCCTCGGGCCTGAACGATGGCGCCGCCGCCGTGGTGGTGATGAGCGCCAAGAAGGCTGCGGCCCTGGGCCTCAAGCCTCTGGCCCGCATCGCCGCGTTTGGGACGAGCGGCTTGGACCCCGCCACCATGGGCATGGGCCCCGTGCCGGCCTCGCGCAAGGCCTTGCAGCGCGCAGGCTGGAATGCGGCCGATGTGGACCTGTTCGAGCTGAACGAGGCCTTCGCCGCCCAGGCCTGCGCGGTGAACAAGGAATTGGCAATCGACCCTGCCAAGGTCAATGTGAACGGTGGAGCTATCGCCATCGGCCACCCCATTGGCGCGTCGGGTTGCCGCATTCTGGTCACGCTGCTGCACGAAATGCAGCGCCGTGACGCCAAGAAGGGCTTGGCCGCGCTGTGCATCGGCGGCGGCATGGGCGTGTCGCTGGCGGTGGAGCGTTAAGCGTCAGCCTCAGCTTGGGATAGTTGAGTAGTTCCAACGATGCGTTGATCGAAGGTGCTGCCTATCCCCACCCCAAAATGGCCGCATGTCCATGCGGCCTTTTTTGTTGGTTGCCCTGAATTCCTAAGGAGAGAAAGCGCTGTATCGCGTTTGGGAGTGCTGTCCCTGACTCACAACCCTCTAATGCAGGCCGGCGCGCAACTCCGGAAGGCTGTATCTGATTGGGTACCAGAAAGCCGCAAGTTTGTAATGATGCGCTACCATCTTTTCCCATGACAGTGACCATTTTTGCCCAACCCTTCGAACCCATGGGCTGCCAATCCTGTCGTGACAAGACGCAGCTTCCGTTCGACTTCACGATGGCGTTCCAGCCCATCATGGATCTGGAGTTGGATCGTCCGTTCGCCTACGAAGCGCTGGTACGCGGTGTGGATGGCGAGTCGGCCGGGACGGTGCTGTCGTGGGTGGATGACACCAACCGCTACCGGTTTGACCAAGCCTGCCGCGTCAAAGCAATTGAACTCGCGTCGCGCCTTGGGCTGGCGAGCTTGCCAGACTGCCGACTGAGCATCAATTTTCTGCCCAATGCGGTGTACCGACCCGAGACCTGCATCCGCGCCACCATGGAAGCGGCTGAGGAGTTCGACTTTCCGCACAGCCGCATCATGTTCGAGGTGACTGAGGGCGAGCAAGTCACCAGCGGCGCCCACCTCAAGTCCATCTTCAATGAATACCGGCGCCAGGGTCTCATCACGGCCATCGACGACTTTGGTGCGGGCTATGCGGGGCTGAACATGCTGGTTCAATTCCAGCCCCATGTGCTCAAGATCGACATGGAACTGATTCGCAACATCGACCAGGACCCGGTGCGTCAGGCGATTGTGTGCGGCATCGTGTTGGTATGCCAACGCTTGTCCATCGACATAGTGGCCGAGGGCATTGAGACCCCAGCAGAGTCGGCCTACCTGAGATCGCTGGGCGTCCGCTACCAGCAAGGCTATCTGTTCGCCAAACCAGGGTGGGAATCCTTGCCGCTGGCGCCACGGCACGCATAGTCGCCTACTCACTAGCGGCTCCCTCCGGGGGGCGTCTTTCTTCTGCACAACATTCAATAGACGCTTTGTGACTGCCTGGTTTTGGTGCATCTGAAGGCACCATTCCTGTGACCCATCGTTAAGCTTGTCTTGCGTCAATGGTGTGACGCATGCGGATATGTCAAAAAGGAAAGGGCTTCAGTGTTTTCCTTCACGGCAGCGCCCAATTTCTTCGGTAGAGTGGGTCCTGAGCCAATCACTAACAAGGAGAAATCACATGAGCCAGAAAGTCGCGTATGTCACCGGTGGCATGGGAGGCATCGGTACCGCCATTTGCCAGCGCCTGCACAAGGAAGGTTTCAAGGTCATCGCTGGTTGCGGCCCGACACGGGACCACGCCAAGTGGCTGGCCGAGCAAAAGGCCCTGGGCTACACGTTTTATGCGTCGGTCGGTAACGTGGGTGATTGGGATTCCACGGTGGAAGCTTTCGGCAAGACAAAGGCAGAGCACGGCACCATCGACGTGCTGGTCAACAACGCCGGCATCACGCGCGACCGCATGTTCCTCAAGATGTCGCGCGAAGACTGGGACGCAGTGATCGAAACCAACCTCAACAGCATGTTCAACGTCACCAAGCAAGTGGTGTCTGACATGGTGGAAAAGGGCTGGGGCCGCATCATCAACATCAGCTCGGTCAACGGCGAAAAAGGCCAGGCAGGTCAAACCAACTATTCCGCAGCCAAGGCGGGCATGCATGGGTTCTCGATGGCCCTGGCGCAAGAGCTGGCCACCAAGGGCGTTACCGTCAACACGGTCAGCCCCGGCTACATCGGCACAGACATGGTCAAGGCGATCCGCCCGGATGTGCTGGAGAAGATCGTTGCTACCGTCCCGGTCAAGCGCCTGGGCGAACCGAGCGAGATTGCCTCGATCATCGCCTGGCTGGCCTCGGAAGAGGGCGGGTACGCCACGGGTGCAGACTTCTCTGTCAATGGCGGCCTGCACATGGGCTGAGAGTGGCACATCGCTGTTGAGCCAACAAAAAACCCCGCGAAAGCGGGGTTTTTTTGTTGGGCTTTGCAAGGACGCAGATCGATGGGTCTGACCTTGCTAGGGCCGTCTGAAAAAATGCGGGGTCTATGTAGGCACCTGCATTTTCCTGTTCTGGTACGGTTTATGCTTGTTATGTGCTGCGCGGCGGCATCGTTATGCACAACAGAGGCTGGGCTGCCGTGCCTTCAGAAGCGGGCGGGAGCGCGCTTGCGGTCGCGTTCGTCTTCGGGCCAAGCGGACAAGATTGCGGTGGTATTCATGGTGGAAAACTCCTGTGATGTACCAACAACGCGGCCCGTCCATGGTTCGTTGACAGCCTTTCGCAAAAAAATGCAACCGCAATAGCCTGTAGATTGGCCCAAAAAATAGCTACATTTTTTATAGCTGTAAATTCATATATGGCTTGGTAAATTCCTGAAAATTCTGGCGAAAATTTACAGGACTTTACATCTTCACCCCACAGAAGCCGCTGAAATTTCTTCGAGCGCAGAAGAAATTTCCAGCCAGCGCTCCTCCAGTTTTTCCGTTTCGTCGTTCCCAGCTTTCAGGCGTCGGCCGCATTCGGCGATCTCTGCGGGAGGCAGGGTTTCCGTCAGTTTTTGCTCCAATGCGGTGCGTTCTGCACTCAAGGCCGCCAGGCGCTTGTCGATCTGCTCCAGCTCTTTCTTGAGCGGGCGGGTCTTTTCGGCCAGTTGTTGACGGGTCTGGGCATCCAGCTTGCGTTGCTCTCGTCCGTCGCGTGCGGGGGGGGAAGAGGGCGCAGGTGGGGGCACAGCCACGGAAGGTGCCAACGTTGGCTGTGCGACGGCTGGGGCTGCAACAGGAGCCTGTGAGGCCTGTTGTTGTGCCTGCTCGGCAAGCCGCGCTTCTTCGCGCAGGCGCTTGGATTCTTCGAGCAGGTACCGCTGGTAGTCGTCGAGGTCTCCGTCGAACGGGCCGACCACGCCCCGGCCCACCATCCAGAAGTCCTCGCACACCGAGCGCAGCAGTGCACGGTCGTGGCTGACCAGCATGACGGTGCCGTCGAAGTCGTTGAGCGCCATGGCCAACGCCTCGCGGGTGGCCAAGTCCAGGTGGTTGGTGGGCTCGTCGAGCAGCAGCAGGTTGGGGCGTTGCCAGACAATCATGGCCAGGACCAGGCGCGCCTTTTCACCACCGCTCATGGTGCCCACGGCCTGTTTGACCATATCGCCGGTGAAGTTGAAGCTGCCCAGATAGCTGCGCAGATCCTGCTCACGGCTCGGTTGCTTGGCATCCGGCCCTAGTTCCTTGGCCAGACGGATCATGTGCTCCAACGGGTTTTCACTGGGGCGCAGCACATCGAGCTCTTGCTGCGCAAAGTACCCGATGTTCAGCCCCTTGCCCTCCGTGATGCTGCCCGCGAGCGGCTTCATGGTGCGCGCAATGGTCTTGACCAGCGTGGACTTGCCCTGTCCGTTGGCGCCCAGGATACCGATGCGCTGCCCAGCCAGCACGGATCGGTTGACGCCCGTGAGAATGGTGGTGGGCGTACCTTCTTCGTCCACATAGCCAAACGACGCATCGCTGATGGCAAGCATCGGATTGGGCAGGTTGGCAGGCTCCTTGAACTCGAAAGTGAATTCGGCCTCGGCAAGCACCGGTCCGATTTTCTCCATGCGTTCGAGTTGCTTGACCCGGCTTTGCGCCTGTTTGGCCTTGCTGGCTTTGGCCTTGAAGCGGTCGATGAACTTCTGCAGATGCGCCATCTTTTCCTGCTGTTTGGCAAAGCTGGCCTGCTGCAGCTCCAGTTGCTGGGCGCGCAGTTCTTCAAACTTGCTGTAGTTACCGCCGTAGCGGTTCAATTCGCCCTGCTGGATTTGCAGGGTGACATTGGTGATCGCGTCCAAAAACTCGCGGTCGTGGCTGATCACGATCATGGTGCCCGCATAGCGCTTGAGCCAGGCTTCGAGCCAGACAAGCGCATCCAGATCCAAGTGGTTGGTGGGCTCGTCCAGCAGCAGCAAATCGCTGGGGCACATCAGCGCACGCGCCAATTGCAGGCGCATGCGCCAGCCGCCCGAAAAGCTGTTGACGGGCTGGTCGAGTTCGCTCACCCGAAAACCCAGCCCAAGGATAAGGGCCTGGGCGCGGGCCACGGCATCGTGGGCGCCGGCGTCGTGCAGGTCGGAATACGCATGGGCAATGGCCATGCCATCGTCGCTGGCTTCAGCCTCGGCCAGCTGGCGCTGCACCTCGGCGAGGCGCGTGTCGCCTTCCAGCACAAAGTCGGTGGCGGATTGATCGGTCTCGGGCATGTTCTGCGCGACCTCGGCCATGCGCCAGCTCGACGGAATGTGAAAGTCTCCACCGTCTTCATGCAGCTTGCCGCTGAGCAGTGCAAACAGGCTGGATTTGCCTGCGCCATTGCGCCCCACAAGCCCGACGTTTTCGCCAGGGTTGATGGTGGTGGACACGCTGTCGAGCACGACTTTCGTGCCGCGGCGCAGGGTAACGTTTTTTAGTTGGATCATGTGATGGGCCCGCGTGACAAAAGCACACGGTGGCTGCTACTTGGGCAGTGTGAACAGACATCCGCAGACCTAGGATGTGGTGGTGGTCGCGGTATCTCTTGCGCGTTGTTCGTCAAAAGGTGTGTGACGGCACGTGAATCCTCAAGAGTCCTAGTCTTTAGCCTTAGAAATACAAGCTGCCTAGTCTGTATTGATTGGCCAGTGTAGTTATTAGTATAAAAAAAGAATAAGTTAGGAAAACAACGAGTGCTATCGCTTCAATGGGTTTGGATATGCGTCCACCTGCTTCTGCTCGACCCAAGGCTGCTGTCATAAAGAGAGTCGGAATCAAAAAATAACGACCCTGTATTCCAGTGATTTTATCGGTTGGATAGTTGCTCCAGCTAACCGCCAGCGCAAAGAAAATCAGAATGGTACTGGTGATGCCGATCAATAGCAAGAGTACACGTTTCTTCCAATCATTGCGCCAAGGTGTTGTAACTATCAAAATCACAGCAGCAATGACTGTGAAAGCAGAAAAAATCCGAACTGCTACCCGTGAAATCGGTGTATCAAGCCAACCCAGTATTCCAAAATAAGAATGGCGATAAAATTTTCGAATTTCAGAATCGCTCACGGTTCTTTGAACAAGTTCAAAAAATTCAATGGGGCGACTGAGATAATTGAACAATACAGTTGATGTTGTGTGCTCACGAACTACGCGACTATCATATGTCGTAGAAACCCCAAAAACGATCCATCCGGCGGTCAAGGCATACATGCCCGCAACTAAAAAAATTCGCTCTTTAGTGGGGCGTGATACGGTCAAAGTCAGTGGAATAAGCAGGGTGGGGAGGAGGTTCGTACGGGCTGTACAAAGGACAATAATCAATCCGTAGAGAAAGGCTTCGTGCCAGGAAAACTTGCCATCCTCTAGGTATTGTCTGGAGGTTGAAATATGAAACCACAGTCCAATCGCCAGTACGGCCATGGCCATGCACAAGCCATCGATCGTCGGTGAGTTGAGCTGAAACAACGCCATAGGCGTCGCAAGTAGCATGAGTGACAGCAAGTTGGGGGTATATAAAGAAAAAGCCCAGCCCAGAAGGATGATGGATGTGGCAACAACCAGCACTCTGATGACCTCATAGCTTGCGCCCATTGTCAAATCCAACTTGCGTGCTACAAAGAGCCCAAGAGCGTGGGGTGCATAAATAATTGGCAGGTAGTATCCTGTTCCGGCCGCATTTGCAAACTGCTCTTGGTGCGCCCATTTTTTTTGACCTAGTTCTGTCAATAGTGCGGGGCTCTTCTCCTTGGGGGCGCCATTGCCGGATATTCCCATCATGGATTCGGCAAACACTACAAAGTTGGAGTCAACCAAGCCCCCTTCACGCCCCTTGCTGGCAGAGCCAGGCCGTAGCAGCCATTGGCCATGCGAAATCATGTCTGCCCGCATGAGGTGGACATTCTCATCTGGTGATTGAATCGGAGGAATAAGCCGGGTGACTACGATCGCAGCCAGTATGGAGAGAATAAAAAAAAGTGCGATCCCTGTGTTTTTTTGAATGTTTTTCATGCTTCTCATTGGTTGATGCTGCAAATTGAATTGCTTGCCCTGGCATTTCAGTGTTATCCACTGGACCATACACAATTTTTCATTGTGAAGGGTCTGCCTTGGTGCCAATGTCCACAATGGCTACTACGGTCGCACCGATTGGCTGGGGGATTGGCTGAGTTTACTGCTGTGCGTGGAGTCCTGCTTTGTCCCATGGCACATGGTTCGTTACTCAGTGCGCGTAAATTTCACGAGGTTGAGAAAATAAAAATCAGGCCTGTTGCAATCAAGGCTGCGCCGAAAAAATAGCCGGTTGAAAATCTTTCTCCAAAGAGAAAATGGCTGGCTAGTGGAACAAAAACAAATGCCAGCGCCATGATGGGATATATTTTTCCAAGCTCTGCATTTCTAAGTATCAGCACCCAGCCAATCGAGGTGATGCCATACAGTGCCATGGTTCCGGTCAAGAGCAGAAAAGGCTGCATGGCAAATATGCTGCCAGCCTGATTTATTGCGAGTGCGCTGTATTTGAATAGTATTTGGCCTGTGGCAATTCCCAAAACACATAGAGTTGCTAATAAGTAGATTCCAATGTTCATATTATTTTTCAATCCTTTCTTGTGGAGCTTTTCTGGCCCGCAGATGTAGTAACTTGTGCATTGGGCGCACGGGCTGGTTCATGACATCATTGGCTATGAAGGCCAGCAGCAGATGCAAACCGGCAAGAACAGGAAGTGCAGCGAGCATTACTGTGCCAGCTGGGGAGGGAACATTCAGCGCAGAAGATTGAATCCAGTGGGTGATTCCAAAAATCATGCCAAAAAGCATCAAAAATATCCCTGCTGGAAGCTGAAGGGATGCCACGGACATGTCGCGAAGATAGTAATTGTAGAAAATGCGCTTGAGAGTATTTCGAAGATGTTTGGCTAGGAACTCCGGCAGAATTTTTGTGATGCGCAGATTGCTTTCTTCATCGCCATACACCGCATCCATGGGAATATCGATGACCGTGGCGCGCAACGTGTTCAATCGAAAAAGCATATCTGTTTCAAAGAAATACCGTTTGCTGATTTTCTCCATGGGCAAATGGCTGGCCACCTTGGCATGGATTGCGGTATATCCGTTTGTGGGGTCAAAAATGCCCCAATATCCTGTGGAGAGTTTGCTCATGAAGGAAAGCGCAGCGTTTCCGACAAGCCGGATGGCTGGCATGTTGTGAATCTCTTCCAAATGGAAAAAGCGGTTCCCTTTGGAGTAATCTGCCTCGCCAGCCAGCAAAGGCGCGACAAATGCTGGCAGCAGGCCCGGGTCCATTTGGCCATCGCCGTCCACTTTCACCAAAATGTCGTGTCCGTCTGCAATCGCGGCTTGGTATCCGGTCATCACAGCACCACCCACCCCTTGGTTTTCGGTGTGATAGACGACATGCACCCGGGGATCGGTGCACTCGGCAGATACGAAGCGTCCTGATTCTTCTGGGCAGCGATCATCTACCACGTAGATGGCATCAACTTCAGGCCCGATACGGGCAATAACATCGAGAATATGCCGGCGGACGCGAAAACAGGGGATGACTACAGCAATAGACATTGATAGGTTCATAGGTTTTTTTGCAATCCCAGTCTGTGGCGTAGCGAGTCTGCGGTGAGCAGCAAAACTTGGTCTTCGCCAGCACTGGTCTCAAGCCAGAAAACGGGAATGTCGGGAAACGCCGCCTCGAAGTTCGCCCGCTCGTTGCCGATCTCCAGAATGATCACGGCGTCTTCGGTCATGCAGGCGGGGGCTGCGGTAAACAGCTGGCGCACAAAGTCCATGCCGTCCTTGCCACCGGCCAGGGCCAGCTCGGGTTCGGCCCGGTACTCGCTCGGCAGCGCGGCCATGCTGTCGGCGTTGACGTAGGGCGGGTTGCACAGGATCAAGTCCCAGGGGCCGGGCAGGGCGGCCAGGCCATCAGAGAGCTGCAGCCGGATGCGGTCCTGCAGGCCGTGTTTGTCCACGTTGATGCGGGCCACGGCCAGGGCATCGGCCGAGATGTCGGCGCCGGTCACTTCCACTTCGGGCCAGGCCATGGCGGCCAGCACAGCCAGGCTGCCGTTGCCGGTGCACAGGTCCAGCACCTGGCGGGTGTTTTCGCTCAGAAATCCGTCTACGCTGCCATCAGCCAGCAGTTCTGCGATGAAACTGCGCGGCACGATGGAGCGTTCGTCAATGTAGAAGGGCACGCCCTGCAGCCAGGCCTCTCGCGTGAGGTAGGCGGCGGGCTTGCGTGTGCGGATGCGTTCTTCAAAAAGTGTAGCTACCAGGGCAAGCTGATCGGGCGCTACGGCCTGATTCTTGATGGAATCTGGCGCGTCTGAGAGATCACTGTCCAGCGGCAGGCCCAGGCGCCACAGCACCAGCCAGGCGGCTTCGTCATGGGCGTTGGTGGTGCCGTGGCCAAAGAACACCCCGGCCGATGCCAGCCATTGGGCGCCAGATTCGACCAGCGCACCGACGGTGTTGCCGGTCAGGGGATGCTGAGTGCTGCTCATGCGGTCACCGCCTGGGCTGCCAGGGCCTGAGCGTGCAGGTTTTCCAGCGTGCGGCGGTAAATGTTCTTGAGCGGCTCGATGTCAGCCACCACCACATGCTCGTCGATCTTGTGGATCGTGGCATTGGGGGGGCCCAGTTCGATCACCTGGGGGCAGATCTGCGCAATGAAACGGCCGTCGCTGGTGCCTCCGGTGGTGGACAGTTCGGTGGTGATACCTGTCTCGGACGCGATGGCCTGCTGCACGGCGCCCACCAGCTCGCCGGGCGTCGTAAGGAAGGGCAGGCCGCCGAGCGTCCAGCGCAGGTCGTATTCCAGGCCATGGCGGTCGAGCACGGCGTGCACTCGCTGCTGCAAGCCCTCTGCCGTCGATTCGGTCGAAAAGCGGAAATTGAAGTCGATCACCACTTCCCCGGGGATCACATTGGTTGCGCCCGTGCCGCCATGCATGTTGCTGATTTGCCAGCTGGTGGGCGGAAAGAACGCATTGCCGTTGTCCCACACGGTGGAGGCCAGTTCTGCCAGCGCGGGCAGGGCCTGGTGGATGGGGTTGCGGGCCAGCTGCGGATAGGCAATGTGGCCTTGGATACCACGCACGCTGAGTTTGCCGCTCAGGGTACCGCGCCGTCCGTTCTTGATCATGTCTCCGGTTTTCTCGACGGAGGTGGGTTCGCCCACGATGCAGTAATCGAGTCTTTCGCCGCGCGCCTTGAGCTGTTCCACCACGACCTTGGTGCCATCGACGGAGGGGCCTTCCTCGTCACTGGTCAGCAGAAATGCCAGCTCGATCAACGGAGCAGGTGTGGCGGCCAGGAACTCTTCCACCGCGACCACGAAGGCGGCAATAGACGTCTTCATGTCGCTGGCACCCCGGCCATAGAGCTTGCCGTCCTTGTGGGTGGGCACGAACGGGTCGCTGCTCCATTGGGCCAATGGACCGGTGGGGACGACATCGGTGTGCCCCGCGAATACTACGGTTTTGATAGCTGCTGAGGCATGATTCACCTGCGCTACCGGCCGCTTTGCCCACAAATTGCTGACGCGGAAGTCGGCGGGGCCACTGTCCAGGCGTTCGCACACAAACCCGAGCGGGGCGAGCCGCTCGGCCAGCAGGTTCAGGCAACCGGCGTCCTCCGGTGTGATGGAAGGCAGTGAGATGAGCTGTTCAGCCAGGTGCAGGGTTCGGGACATGGGATGAGAATCAGGAAATGGAGACACGCAGCTGCGCTGCGATCATGGAGACGGGGAGCGACACGGCGCAGCCCGGGCAAGGGCCGCCATGCGAGAGACGCTCGGCACCGAGCACGGCGTCCCCTTGAGGAAGGGTTCCGCAGGCCGCTTCGTGCGGCATCACATCATGCCGCCGGCTTGACGTCCAGCACGATCTCGGTGAACGACGGCGTATCGTCGGGGGCATCGCGTGCTTCTTTCTGGGCCTTGGCGGCATTGGCGGCCAGGGAAAAGTCGTTTTGCAGGCGCCACATCAGGTTGGTGGGCGAGTCAGCATAGGCCATGCCTTCCTTGCGGTCGATCTGCGCGTCCATGATCAGGCGGGCCAGCGCTTCTTCGAAGGTCTGCGATCCTTCGGCCATGGATTTCTCCATGGCTTCGCGCACGCCCGAGAAGTCGCCTTTTTCGATGAGATCGGACACCAGCTTGGTGTTGAGCATGACCTCGACCGCAGGCACCCGGCCGCCGTCGGTCTTGCGCACCAGGCGTTGCGACACCACGGCCTTGAGGGCCGATGCCAGGTCGCCCAGCATGGTGGGGCGTACCTCGACCGGGTAGAAACTCAGAATACGGTTGAGCGCGTGGTAGCTATTGTTGCCGTGCAGCGTGGCCAGGCACAGGTGGCCCGACTGCGCATAGGCAATGGCGGCCGACATGGTTTCGCGGTCGCGGATTTCGCCGATCAGGATCACGTCGGGCGCCTGGCGCAGCGCGTTCTTCAGGGCGGTCTGCAGGGACTGGGTGTCGCTGCCGATTTCGCGCTGGTTGACGATGGACTTCTTGTTCTTGAACTGGTACTCGACCGGGTCCTCGATGGTGAGGATGTGGCCTGTCAGCGCCTCGTTGCGGGTGTCGATCATCGACGCCAGCGAGGTGCTCTTGCCCGAGCCCGTGGCGCCCACCATCAGGATGAGGCCGCGCTTTTCCATGATGAGCTCGCGCATCACCGGCGGCAGGCCAAGAGTGTCGAACTCCGGGATCTGCTGCGAGATGAAGCGGATCACCACCGCGTAGCTGCCACGCTGGCGCATGGCGCTGACCCGGAAGCGCCCTACGCCGCTGAGCGGCACGCCCATGTTGAGTTCGCCGGTTTCCTCCAGCTCTTCGATGCGGTCCGGGGGGACCACTTCAGACAGCAGGTTGCGCGGCGCGTCGGGCGGCAGGATCTGGTTGTTGATGGGCACGCACTCGCCGTTGATCTTGATCAGCGCGGGGGCGTTGGCCGACAGATAGACGTCGGAGGCCTTTTTCTCTGCCATCAGGCGAAGAATTCGTTCCATCGTGCTCATGGTGTTTCCCTCTTGTTGTCAGTCTCTGTCGGCAAGGCGGCCCATCAGGCCGCGCTCATGCAGCGCAATCAGTCGCGCAGCAGGTCGTTGATGCTGGTCTTGGAGCGGGTTTGCGCGTCCACCTGCTTGACGATGATGGCAGCGTACATGCTGTAAGGTGCGCCGTTGGCGGCGGTCTTGGGCAGGTTGCCGCTCACCACCACCGAGCCCGAGGGCACGCGGCCGTAGCTGATTTCGCCGGTGGCACGGTTGAAGATCGGGGTACTCTGGCCCAGGTACACGCCCATGCCCAGCACGGAATTCTCTTCCACCACCACACCTTCGACGACCTCGGAACGGGCACCGATGAAGCAGTTGTCTTCAATGATGGTGGGGCCAGCCTGCAGAGGCTCCAGCACGCCGCCAATGCCCACGCCGCCGGACAGATGCACGCCCGCGCCGATCTGTGCGCACGAGCCCACCGTGGCCCAGGTGTCGACCATGGTGCCTTCGCCCACGTAGGCGCCGATGTTCACGTACGAGGGCATCAGGATCGCACCCTTGGCGATGAAGCTGCCACGGCGGGCCACAGCAGGTGGCACCACGCGCACGCCGGTGGCCTTCATTTCTTCTTCGGACAGGTGGGCAAACTTGGTCTGCACCTTGTCGTAAAAGCCCAGGTCGCCGGCCTTGACGACTTCGTTGTCCTTCAGGCGGAAGGACAGCAGCACGGCCTTCTTGATCCACTGGTGCACGGTCCACTGGCCCACGCCTTCGCGGGTGGCCACACGCAGCTTGCCGTTGTTCAGCTCGGCAATCACGTGCTCGACAGCGTCCTGGATCTCCTTGGGGGCGGCGGCTGGCGAGAGACTGGCGCGGTTTTCCCAGGCGTTGTCGATGAGGGTTTGAAGTTGTTGGGTCATGTTGTTGTCGATCAGATCAGGCAGTACGGGATTGGATGAATTGCACGATGCGCAGCGCGGCTTCCACGCATTCTTCGGCTTCGGCCACCAGGGCCATGCGCACGCGCTGGGCGCCGGGGTTGCTCCCCTGGGCCTCGCGGGCCAGGTAGCTGCCGGGCAGCACCGTCACATTGTATTGAGCCAGCAGGGCACGCGCGAACTCGGCATCGTCCATGCCCAGAGCTTCCGGCACCTTGGCCCACAGGTAGAAACCGGCGTCGGGCAGGGCGACTTCCATCACGCCAGCCAGCAGCGGCGTGACCTGGGCAAACTTTTTGCGGTACAGCGTCCGGTTTTCCACCACATGCTTTTCATCGCTCCAGGCGGCGATGCTGGCGGCCTGCACGATGGGGCTCATGGCACTGCCGTGGTAGGTGCGGTAGAGCAAAAAGGACTTGATCAGCGCGGCGTCGCCAGCCACAAAGCCGCTGCGCATGCCGGGCACGTTGCTGCGCTTGGAGAGGCTGGTGAAAGAGATCAGGTTCTTGAAGTGGCCACGCCCCAGTTGCGCCGCAGCCTGCAGGCCACCCAGCGGCGGCTCATCGCGGAAATAGATTTCGCTGTAGCACTCGTCTGAGGCAATCACGAAGCCGTAGCGGTCGCTCAGCTCAAACAGTTTCTTCCACTCGCTGAGCGGCATCACGGCGCCCGTGGGGTTGCCTGGGGAGCAGACGAAGAGCAACTGGGTGCGTTGCCACACTGCCTCGGGCACGGCGTCCCAGTTCACCGCAAAGTTGCGGCTGGGGTCGCTGGCCGCGTAGTACGGCTGGGCGCCCGCCAGCAGGGCGGCGCCTTCGTAGATTTGATAAAACGGATTGGGGCAGACGACCAGCGGCTGGCCTTGGGAGGGATCAATGATGGTCTGCGCGAACGCAAACAGTGCCTCGCGCGAACCGTTGACCGGCAGCACCTGGCTGCCCGGGTCCAGGGTCAGCGCATAGCGCTGTTGTATCCATTGTGTGAAGGCCTCGCGCAGCTTGGGTTCGCCTGCGGTGGCTGGGTAACTGGCCAGTCCGCCCAGGTTGTTACTGAGTGCATCTTTGATGAACTGCGGTGTAGGATGGCGTGGCTCACCCATGCCCAGGCTGATGGGGCTGTAGGCCGCCGGGGGGGTGACTCCCGCAAAGAGTTGCCGCAGCCGCTCGAAGGGGTAGGGCTGGAGATGGGAGAGCAGGGGATTCATGGAGCGACATTATGGGCGAAGGGCGTGCGCCCAAGGCGTGGTGCCAGGTGTCGTCCACGCCATGGCAATGGGCGGGGCAATGCGCTGAGGCGGGCCCCGCGCGCCGGATGGGGTTGTCAATCCGACGTAAGAGCGGACACCTAGCATGGCTCCCTTTCAAAAACGATAACGGAGACAAGATGTCTGGATTCCTACCGCTGCGCCCCGGACTCTGGTGGATGCGCAGGTGGCACCTGCCGGGCAAACTGATCACGCTGGGTGTGTTGATGGCGGGCGCCCTGGCGATGGCCGCCATGGATGCCCCGTGGTGGGCTGTGGCGCTGGCGGGTGCCGTGGTTCTCTATGCCCTGTGCGCTTTGTATATGGGGCTGGCCTCCGACCTGCAGAGCGTGGCGCATGCGATGGAGCAGACCACTCGGGGCGACTTGTCGGCCCGTGCGGGCGCCAACGGACGGGACGAGGTCGGGTCCATGGCCCAATCGCTCGACCGGATGGTGCTCACGCTCTCATCCATGGTGGCGGACATTCGCAGCAACGCGGCACTGGTGGCCCATGCGGGGCAGAGCCTGGCGCAAGGCAACCGCTCCCTGGCTGAACGCACCGAACAGCAAGCCGCCAACCTGGAACAGACGGCTGCCAGCGTGGAGCAGCTTTCGTCGGCCGTGCAGAACAACGCACAGACCGCGCGCAGCGCCGATGCCCGTGCCGCCGAGGTGCGCAAGGCCGCCGACAGCGGGGCCGAGGCCATGGCGCGTGCCGTGCAGTCGGTGGAGGCCATCCAGCAAAGCGCGCGCCGCATGACCGAAATCATCGGTGTCATCGACAGCATTGCGTTTCAGACCAACATCCTGGCCCTGAATGCTGCGGTGGAGGCCGCCCGCGCCGGTGAGCAGGGCCGAGGCTTTGCCGTGGTGGCGGGTGAGGTGCGTACGCTGGCCAAGCGCTCGGGCGACGCGGCGCGCGAGATTCGTGAACTGATCGGCGCCTCGGTCAACCAGGTGGAGGCCAGCGCGGGGCTGATCCGGTCGGCTGGCGAGGGCATTGCCAACATGGCCAGCGGCATTCGCAGCGTGGCGGCCAGCATGACCGAGATCTCCGGCTCCAGCGCCGAGCAAAGCACGGGCTTGAGCGAGGTCAGTTCTGCCGTGCAGCAGCTCGACCAGATCACGCAGCACAACGCCCAGATGGTGGGCCACGCCGTTTCGCAGGCTGAGGCGCTGGAGCACCGCGCCTCCACCCTGTCCCAGGCAGTGGCGGCGTTCCGGCTGCAGCAGGGCACGGCCGATGAGGCTGTTGCGCTGGTGAACAAGGCCGTGGCGCTGCACAAGACCACCTCGCGCGACCAGTTTCTGCGCAGCATCACCGACAAGACGCAGCCCTACCATGACCGCGACATGTACGTGTTTGTGCTGGATGCTGGCGGCACCTACCTGGCCTTTGGCGGCAACCAGGCCAAGGTGGGTACCCGCGTGCAGGACATCCCCGGCATTGCCGGCGACCGGCTGGTGAGCGATATCGTGACCCAGGCCGATCGCGCTCCAGGGTGGGTGGAGTACGACATCACCAACCCGGCCACCGGCGCGGTGCAAACCAAAATGTCCTACGTGAGCCGCGTGGGCGATTGGTACGTGGGCTGCGGCGTGTACAAGTCACTGGCCGCGCGGTAATCCGCAGACAAGCAGTTTCTCGTCCAGCGACCTGGGTGCCGCTTTCAGGGTGTCGCTCTCAGCGCGACCCTTTTTCACGCAGCTGGCGCGCGCGCTCCATGGCGGCGGCAATGGCCGCCTTGCGTGCTTCTATGCCCTCAGCAGCCACTGCAGTGGCCGCCGGGCGCGATAAGGCGGTTGATGACAAGGCGGTTGTTGTGGAATCGGCCTGCGCACCGAATCCATCGTCCTCTGCATCTTCCAGCGGCACCCGCTGGCGGTGCTGTTGGTAGCGCTGCTTGGCTTGAAGTGCCAATGCATCAGACCATGCGGCCCACCCGGTCGCGCCACCGCTAGCGTTGTCGAGCTGGATGCAGTCCACGGGGCAAACGGGGATGCACAGCTCGCACCCTGTGCAGTAGGGCTCGATGACGGTGTGCATTTTCTTGTGGGAGCCCACGATGGCATCGGTGGGGCAGGCCTTGATGCACAAGGTGCAGCCGATGCACCACGCTTCGTCAATGAAAGCCACCGTGCGGGGTCCCTCCACGCCGTGGTCAGCACTCAAAGGCACCACGGCGTGGCCCGTGATGGCGGCGAGGCGCGCGACACCTTCAGCGCCCCCGGGGGGGCACTGGTTGATGGCAGCCTCGCCCTGGGCGATGGCCTGCGCATAGCTTGCACAGTCGGGGTAGCCGCAGCGCGTGCACTGCGTCTGGGGCAGGGCGGCATCGATCCGCGCTGCGAGGTCCGTGAAGGCAGCGTGGGCTGGGGCGGTGCTGGCGGAAGCGGGGTGGCTCAAGCCTTGCGCGCCTTGCTCTTGCCGCTGCTGCGGGTTGACGGCGCCGCCGTGGCGTTGGTCTGGGCCGTGGTCAGGTCGGCAGTGGGCTCCTGGGCGGCACCCGTGGGGGTGGCGGCCGGTTGTACCCAGCGTGTGGCCACCGCCGCGGTACCAGCGGGCTTGGCCGCAGCGCGGGCTGGCGCAGGCTTGGCGGCTGCCTTGGGTGCTTTGGCCGTGGTGGTTTTGGCTACCGGTGCCGCCTTGGCAGGGGCGGGCGAGGGGCTAGCGAGCTTGGGCGCTGCCGGGGCTGCAGCCGAAGCCGCTGGCTTGGCGGGGAGTTCGTGTTCCAGGATGAAAGCGCGCACTTTGGGGTACACGATGTCACGCCAGCGGCGGCCGCTGAAGATGCCGTAATGGCCTGCGCCCTTGGCCTCCAGGTGGCGCTGCTCCTTGCGCACGATGCCGCTGCACAGGTCGTGGGCGGCTTCGGTCTGGCCCGAGCCGGAGATATCGTCCAACTCGCCTTCCACCGTGAACAGGGCGGTGGTCTTGATGTCCTGGGGGCGCACGCGTTCCAGCTTGCCGGCGGGGGAGCGCACGTCCCAAGTGCCATTCACCAGCTTGTAGTCCTGGAACACGGTCTGGATGGTTTCGAGGTAATAGTGCGCATCCATGTCCAGTACGGCGTTGTACTCGTCGTAGAACTTGCGGTGGGCCTCTGCGCTGGCGTCGTCGCCCTTGATCAGGTTCTTGAAGTAATCGTAGTGGCTGGACGCATGGCGGTCCGGGTTCATGGCCACAAAGCCGGTGTACTGCAAAAAGCCGGGGTAAACGCGGCGGCCGGCGCCAGGGAATTTCTCCGGCACGCGGTAGATCACGTTGTTCTCAAACCATTCGTAGCTGCGGTTGGTGGCCAGGTTGTTCACCGCCGTGGGCGACTTGCGGGCGTCGATGGGGCCACCCATCATGGTCATGGTCAGGGGCGTCTTCTCGCCGCGGCTGGCCATCAGCGACACAGCAGCCAGCACCGGCACCGTGGGCTGGCAGACGCTGATCACGTGGCAGTTGCCGTAGATGCCTTGCAGATGGCGGATGAAGTCCTGCACATAGTTGACGTAGTCGTCGAGGTGGAACTCACCCTCCGACAGCGGCACCAGGCGAGCGTTTTTCCAGTCGGTGATGTAGACCTTGTGGTCCTTGAGCATGGTGCGTACGGTGTCGCGCAGCAGCGTGGCGTAGTGGCCCGACAGCGGCGCCACGATGAGCACCACGGGCTGGCCCTTGAGCTTGGTCAGCGTGGCGGGGTCGTCCGAAAAGCGCTTGAAGCGGCGCAGTTCGCAAAACGGCTTGTCCACCTCGATCCGCTCATGGATAGCGACGCCAATGCCGTCCACATCGACCGTGTGGATGTCGAAAGCAGGCTTTTCGTAATCCTTGCCCAGGCGGTAGAGCAGGTCGTAGCCGGCGGCCATGCGCTGGGCCACCGAGGTCTGGCTCAGCGGCGAGACCGGGTTGCTGAATAACTTGGAAGCCGCCTGCGCAAAATCTGTGAAGGGCTCCATCAAGGAGCGCTGCGTTTCGTAGAGGTGGTACAGCATGGGGCGAAACTCCGTTTTGTTGCAGTGCAATATAGCAGCACTTGGTAACAAGCGCATGGAGTAAAACCACCAATGTCTAGTCGCCTTTGCGACAAACCATCCTGGGCCCCGTTTCAGTGCAGTGGTGCCTCAGGGACCTGCCATACCTCACTCCATAGCCATCAAAATTGATAGCAGCTAGCGCAATACACACTAGCGCTTGCGCCCATTTTGGCTTTATCCCTGCAGCTTGGACTCTGCGTTGTCGTTCAGCCACGCCTCGAACGACTCGCGGGCCGAATTGCGCAGCGCGGGGCGGAAAGCGGTCTTGTTACTCAGGTACAGACAGTGCCGGATCACCGTGTAGGGGTTGAAGCTGGCCTGGGGGTTCTGGTCTTCAAAGTGCTGCTTGTAGCGCTTGACCACGCCAATCGTCTCCCGCATCAGGCTGTTGAATCGGGCGCGCGTCATGCCCGCCGACCAGGCCTGGATGTCGTCCACAAAACCATCCACCTTGGACGGTTCAAACTCGAAGTCCTTGAAGAAATGCGTGGCGATTTTCAGGAAGGTGAAGGCGTTGAGCTCGCTGCTGGGGGCTGCAGCGCGGGCTGGGGCCTGCAAATCCGCGGCCGCGTCGGGTGCGGGTTCGGCAGTTTCGTCCGGGGCCTGCAGCAGTTCTGCCGCTGTGGCATCGCGGATCTGGCGGAACTCCCGGTCGGCCAGTTCGAACAGGGCCGACAGCACGTTGATGCGCCGCTTGAGCTGCCCCGGGATGGATTTTTTGTACTTGATCTTGTGGTCCAGCACGCTCCACGAGTCCTGGATGATGGTGCGCACCTGCAGCTCGAAGGGCCACTGGGCATACGCCGCATGCTCCGGCAGGTCGCGTTCGGCCACACTCAGCCGCAGGTCCAGGTGCAGCCCCTTGTAGCCAAACGACGCCTCGGTGCTCTCCACCGCCGACACCTTGTCGGTCACATCAATGACCGCGAAATGGGCACGCACGATCTGGGCGATCTTTTCCAGCTCGTCTTCATACAGGCACACCACGCGCACGCCGATCAGGTCGGTGATGTAGGCCTGAATGTCGTAGGGCGTGTTGCTTTCTTCCAGCGCAGGCCGGTACTTGCGCACGAACTTGCGCACGCATTCATCCACATCCTTCACCCGGCCCTCGACCTTGGTGATGTCCACGCCGCCCGCCTGGGTCACCACGGTCGCCACGCGCGCCGTGAGCGCTGCGCAGGCGTCTTCCAGCGCTACGGCTTGCGCCGCATACCAGCTGCGAAATTGGGATTCCTCCAGATCGAAATCAAGCGATGCCATGCCAGGCCTTTGGGTTGAGTGTTGCCGGGTTGATTGGTGAGAGCTGGTGCGCAGGCACGGGACTGCCGCACAGCGGGTGCGAGCATAGCCGTGCAGCGTTCGCAAGCAGTGTGCAGTTTGCGCGCAAATGCCCCTTTTCGGCGCAGGACAGATGCTGATAATGGTGCAGCCCCTCGGGTCCACAGCCTGTGTACCGCCGACGCGCCTCCACCACCCAGGATGCCATGACACCAGAACCCGCTCCGCACACCGATGCGCCTGCACCGCAGGGGCCGGTGGCGTGGGCGCCCGACGGGGTGGCTGGCACGAGCTACCACCGTTGGTTGCCCGTGGTGCTGCCCCCGCTGATTGCGCTGCTGACCTTGGGCCTGACCTTTCTGTACTGGCAGAGCGAAGAGAAGAACACGCGGGCCAAGCGCGAGCAGAACTTTGAGGTGGCGGCCGACCAGATCGCCTACAACCTCAAGGACCGCATGGCGACCTACGAGGTGGTGCTGCGCGGGGTCAAAGGCTACTTTGAAGGCTCGGAGCGCATCGACCGCGCTGAGTTCCAGGCCTATGTAAGTGCGCTGCAGTTGCAGGCCACCCGGCCCGGGCTGCAGGGGGTCTCGCTGATCCTGCAGTTCCCCGGCAATGCGCTGACCGCCCACCTGGAGGACATGCGCCAGCGGGGCTTCGACCAATATGCGGTGCGCCCGCCCGGCGAGCGCGCACTGATGGCCCCCATCACGCACATCGAACCGCTGGAGGGCCCCAATCTCAAGGCCCTGGGCTTTGATGTACTGACCCTTCCACCCGCCAAGGAGGCGCTGGACCGGGCCCGCGACACCGGAGCGCTGGCGCTGTCCGGGCGGCTGACCCTGATGCAAAACGCGGCTCCGGGGCTGGTGATGTACATGCCCCTGTACCGCGCTGATGCCGACAACGGCACCGTGGAGGGCAGGCGGCGAGGGCTGGCGGGCTGGGTGTCGGCGCCGTTTCGCATGGAGGATGTGATCCACGGCATGTCCCGTGAATTTGACGCCGACATCGGCCTGCAGATCATCGACAGCACCCCGGGCGCGGGGGCCGTGTCCCCCGTTGCCATCGCTGGAGACGCCGGTGCCGCCGCAGGTGTGCAGCTGTTCAGCAACCTCAAGGCGCCGGCCCTGGGGGCGGGTGGGCAGCCTTTGCAGGCGCAGCGCGAGCTGGAGCTGGGAGGGCGGCGCTGGACCTTGCAGATGGCGCCCCAGCCGGGCTTTGTACAGCGCTTTCAGGACGATGGGCACCACCCGGTGGCGCTGCTGGGCACGGTGCTGAGCCTGATCCTGGCCTGGTTCACCTGGCTGCTGGCCACGGGGCGCGAGCGTGCCGTGGCCCTGGCACGGGACATGACGGCCGAGCTGCGCGCCACCCGCGACGACCTCGAAAGCACGCTCAGCGCCATTCCTGACCTGTTGTTTGAGCTGGGGCTGGACGGCTGCATCCACCACTACCGTTCGGCCCGATCGGGAGAGCTGGCGGTGCCGCCCGAGATGTTTCTGGGCCGCCTGCTGCGCGATGTAGTGCCGCCGGAGGCCGTTGCTGGCTGCCATGTGGCCCTGCAAGCGGCGCACCACACCGGGTATTCGTCAGGCCACCAGTTCCGGCTGGAGCTGGGCGGCGTGACCCACTGGTTTGAGTTGTCGATTGCGCGCAAGGAGAGTGCTGCGCCTGGCGACGAACCCCGGTTCATCGCGCTGTCGCGCGACATCACCGAGCGCAAGCAGGCCGAGGCGCGCTCACACCAGCTAGCGTACTTTGATGCGCTTACCGGCCTGCCCAACCGGCGCATGCTGCTGGACCGCATGGAACACGCTTTGGCCAATGCGCAAAAGGCCGCCCAGGTGGGGGCCGTGCTCTACATCGACCTGGACAATTTCAAGCAGATCAACGACGCGCGGGGGCACACGGTGGGCGACATGCTGCTGATGCAGGTGGCGCAGCGGCTCACGCAGTTGCAACGCCCGGGCGACACCGTGGCGCGCCTGGGTGGGGACGAGTTTGTGGTGCTGGTGCACAACGTGGCGTCGGACATGGAGTCCGCCGGGCGCGCCGCGCTGCTGGTGGCCGAAGAAATGCGTACCGCGCTGGAGGCGCCGTACACCATCGACACCCACCTCTACAGCACCACCGGCAGCATCGGCATCACGCTCTTCCCCAAGCGGGGCGAGGGTGTGGAAGACCTGCTGCGAGAGGCCGACACGGCCATGTACCGCGCCAAGGACCTGGGGCGCAACCGCATCCGCTTTTATGAGGCCGCCATGCAGGCCGACGTGCAGGAGCGCCTGGCGCTGGAGCAAGACCTGAAAAAAGCGCAGGCGCTGGGCCAACTGGCGGCCTTTGTGCAAAACCAGGTGGATGCGGCCGGCAACGTGGTGGGCGGCGAGTTGCTGATGCGCTGGGACCACCCCGTGCGCGGCAACGTCCCGCCCAGCCGCTTCATCCCCATTGCCGAGGCCTCGGGCCTGATCCTGCGCATGGGTGACTGGATGATCCAGCAGGCCTGCGAAACCCTGGCTCGCCTGCAGGGGGCAGGGCATGCGCTGTCGCTCTCGGTCAACGTGAGCGAGCGGCAGTTTCGCCAGGACGACTTTGTCGAGCGCGTGCGCCACATCCTGGCCCACACCGGCGCCAACCCGGCCCTGCTGATCCTGGAGGTGACCGAAAGCCTGTTGATCGAAGACCTGGACGACACCATTGCCCGCATGACCGAGATCGTGCAGCTGGGTGTGCGCTTTTCCATCGACGACTTTGGCACCGGCTATTCGAGCCTGGCCTACCTCAAGCGGCTCCCGCTGTACGAGCTGAAGATCGACAAGAGCTTTGTGGACGACACACCCGACGACCCCAACGACACAGCCATCGTGCAGTCCATCATCTCGGTGGCCCGCCACCTCAACTTGCGTGTAGTGGCCGAGGGGGTGGAGACACGCGCCCAGGCCGATTTTCTCGTTGAGAGCCAGTGCGAGTGCCTACAGGGCTACCTGTTCGGTCGGCCTGAGCCGCTGGCGGCGTGGGTGGGGCGGTTGGAGTCCCGGTCATCTTGATCGTGGACTCCGTGCACAAGCGTTCTGGAGAGTGCAGACAACTTCTCTGACTCAATCGGCCACGAGGGCCCAGCGCTCGTGGTCGCGCCAGCGGCCATTGATCTTGAGGTAGCCGGGCGAAAACCCTTCTTGCTGAAATCCGCAGCTGCGCACCAGTGCGATGGACGCTTCATTACCGGGCTGGATGTTGGCTTCCAGCCGGTGCAACTTCAGTGTGCCAAAGGCATAGCGCAACAGATGCCGCAAACCCACGCTCATCAGCCCCCGGCGCTCAAACCCTGCAAAGATGTAATAGCCCAGGTAGGCGCTGCAAAAGTCGCCCATCACGATCTGGGAAAGGTTGAAGACCCCTGCGATTTGCTCACTGCCATCATGCTGTTCCGGCGTACACACCAACAACGCCCGGTGCGTGGGCAGATTCATTTGGGCGAGATAGCTGGCAAACGCTTCCGGGGTTGAAGGGGCTGAAGTCCAGGGCGCGTGCAGCGTGCTGCTGTGCTGGGCCAGTGCAACAAACCGTGCGCCATCAGCCGCGACGGGCGGGCGCAAACACACCCGCACTGTGGACGGACTATTCGCACGTTTGCTCATCACCGCCTGCGTTACAGCTCCGACCAGTCGATGATTCAGTTCAGACCGACAACGCCGGTTGCGCGTGAGCGGCTTCTGACTCGGCCGTTCCACTTACATAGGCCTGCATCGCTAACGCATGCACCTCCCGCGCGGGGCGGTCCTTGAGCAGGTGGTTGCTCCACACCTGGCGCCAGATTCGGGCGCCGGGCAGGCTGTGGCGCAGGCCCAGCATGTGGCGGGCGATGTGGGGCCAGGGGGTGCCATGCTGCGCGGCTTCGCGCTCCATGTACTCGACCATGGCCAGCTCCACTTCCTCGCGGGTCAGGGGGCATGGGGCGCCGCCGTAGTAAAGCTGGTCCCAGCGCGCCAGCCACCAGGGGTTATGGTACGCCTCGCGGCCGATCATCACGCCGTCCAGATGTTGCAACTGCTCCTGCACCACGTCATCGGTGGTGATGCCGCCGTTGATGGCAATGGTGAACCGCGGAAACTCGGCCTTCAGGCGGTGCACCACCTCGTAGCGCAAGGGCGGAATGTCGCGGTTTTCCTTCGGGCTCAGGCCCTGCAGCCAGGCGTTGCGCGCATGCACGATGAACACGGTGCAGCCTGCCTCGGCCACGGTGCCGATGAAGTCGCGCACAAAGCCGTAGTCCTCCACCTTGTCGATACCGATGCGGTGCTTGACGGTGACGGGCACGCTCACCACGTCCTTCATGGCCTTCACGCAGTCGGCCACCAGCTGGGGGGCCTTCATCAGGCTGGCTCCAAAGGCGCCGCGCTGCACGCGGTCGCTGGGGCAACCGCAGTTCAGGTTGATTTCGTCGTAGCCCCATTCCTCACCCAGCCTGGCGGCCTGGGCCAGTTTGTCGGGCTCGTTGCCGCCCAGCTGCAGGGCCACGGGGTGCTCTTCGGCGTTGTAGCGCAGGTGGCGCTCGGTGCCGCCATACAGAATGCCGCCTGCGTTCACCATCTCGGTGTACAGCAGGGTCTGGCGGGTCAGCAGCCGGTGAAAGTAACGGCAGTGGCGGTCAGTCCAGTCCATCATGGGGGCGACGGACATGCGCCAGGGGCTCAGGGTGGTTTCCACGGGCAAACAGCAAAGGCGGGGAGGGAAGGTTCTGCAGCAGAGCGGCCCCTCTGGTCGGGGGCGCTGCGGGGCTGCAGGTGCGAGCCCAGGATTATCCCACTGGCTGCGCTATAGGTGTCGCAGGAGGTTTTTGAGTCAAAACAGATGCAGGTGCTAGTGCTGATTGCGCTGCGTGCTATCAATAATGAAGTGCAAGGGCCGAGGTGTTTGGCCCAGCCGACGTCCTGTGAACGGTCGCCACCCCGTCCAGCCGTCCTAACCCAGGTCGCGCAACCCGTATTTCCGCGCGATCGCGGCCCGCTGGCGCGGGTCGATGTTGATGTGGGCGGCATCGCGGCCCACTTGGGCCAGCAGGCGCGGATCCATCACGCGGCGCCATAGGGGCGGCACATAGGCCAGCGTGAACATGCCGAAGTAGCCGATGGGCAGTTGCGGCACATCGTCAAAGTGGCGCAGCGACTGGTAGCGGCGCAGCGGGTGGGCATGGTGGTCGGAGTGTCGCTGCAGATGGAACAGGGCCCAGTTGGAGAACACATGGTTGCTGTTCCACGAATGCTGGGGGCGGCAAGGTTCGTAGCGGCCGCTGGCGTCCTTGCGGCGCAGCAGCCCGTAGTGCTCGACGTAGTTGGCCGAGGTCAGCTGAAAGTTGGCCCAGAACGACGCCGCGAGCAAAAACGGCAGGATCGCCACACCCAGCCACAGCGCCAGCCCGGCCCACAGCAGCGCCGTGACGAGCGCGGGCTGCAGGATCTCGTTGTGCCATGTAAGCAGCGGCAGGTGCTGGCGGGCCAGGCGGTCTTTCTCCAGCGCCCAGGCGCGGCGTGCGGCGCCGGGCATCTCGCGCAGCACAAAGCGGTAGATGGACTCGCCCATGCGCGACGAAGCCGGGTCGGCCGGGGTGGCCACGTCGCGGTGGTGGCCCCGGTTGTGTTCGATAAAGAAGTGTCCATAGGCCGTGGGCGCCAGCACCAGCTTGGCCAGCCAGCGCTCCAGCGCCGTGTTCTTGTGGCCCAGCTCATGCCCCAGGTTGATGCAGAACCCGCCCACTGTGCCGGTGGTCAAGACCATCGCCAGCACGCCGTGCCAGGGCAGGGGCTGCGTGGCCACCCACCAAGCGCGGAAGAGGAAGGCCGCCCACAGCACCGGCACCAGCAAAAAGGTGATGCGGCGGTAGTACCGGTCGTTTTCCAATGCAGGCACGGCGGATTCGGGCGGGTTGCTCTGGTCCACGCCCAGCACCCAGTCCAGCAACGGGGCGACGAGGTAGAAAAACGCCACCGGCGCCCACAGCGACAGCGGATTGCCCGTCCAGGCCATCAACGCCGGGCCTACGCCCACGGTGCAGGGCACCACCAGCGACAGCAGCCATGCATACCGCTTGCGGTCGCGGTAGTGCGGGGTGGTGGGGCGCTGGGCTTGCAGCATGGGGCGGCAGTGAGAACACGGGCCTGCTGGAGGCGAATTCTGGACCTGTGGGGTGCAAACGCCAGCTTTATTTGGCATGGCAGTCGCTGCGACCGAAAACTTGGCGCTAACACCCGTTAGCGCCTATTTTTATTGCCCTAACAGCTATCACAACAATAGCGCCTGGCATGGGGCGAAAGGATGTGATGGCGACGGTCATTTGCCTTGCGTCAAGGCGGGGCATTGCCCTGATCAGCGATACTCGCGGCGCTTTCGATGCCTGCACAGCCCGGGTTTTTCACCCGCTCCAGCGCTCCAGGCCCCGTTCTGTCACCCGTTTCCCATGCACCACACCATTTTTGACACGCCGGTTGTCAACACGCTCCTGCGCGCTTTTTCCCGCTTCACCCTGCGCATCACCGGCTGGAAGGTCGAAGGCGCCTTGCCTGTCCACGCCGCCAAAAGCGTGCTCATTGCCGCACCGCACACCAGCAACTGGGACCTGCCCTACACGCTGATGCTCGCGTTTTCGCTGCGGCTGCGGGTGTACTGGATGGGCAAACACAGCCTGTTCAAGGCGCCGTTTGGCGGGGTGATGCGCTGGCTGGGCGGCATCCCGGTGGACCGCAGCCAGGCCAACAACCTCGTCGCCAGCTCGGCCCAGGCCATGCGCGATGCCGACGGCCCCATGCAGCTCATCGTGCCGCCCGAAGGCACGCGGGGCAAGACGCGGCACTGGAAGACGGGTTTCTACTTCATTGCCCAGCAGGCGGGTGTTCCCATCGTGCTGGCGTTTGTGGACTACGGCCGCAAGGTCGGCGGCCTGGGCCCGGTGTTTGAGCCCACGGGCGATGTGGAGCGGGACATGGCGAGCATCAAGGCGTTTTATGCGCCCATCCGGGGTAAGAACCCGATGCAATTCGAGGCCTGAGTTAGTTGGCTTTTTGAATGAAATCGGCTGCTGGCGCTTATTTAGAAAGCGCTGGCAGCTATCAAAAAAGTAGTAAAAGCGGTGGGCGGTATTCAGGCCCCCACGCTTCGCCTGTCGATCTTGCGGCTGAGCACGATGCTGGTCTGCGTCTGGTGCACGCCGTCCAGTTGGCCCACCTTGTCGAGCAGGGTATCGAGCTGCTCGTGGCTGGTGCAACGCAAGAACACCAGGTAGTCAAACGGCCCGCTCACGGCCGACACCTCTTCGACCTCTACCATCGCCTCCAGCGCGCGCAACACGGCGGGCGCTGTCTTGGGCAGCACGCTGATGCTGCACCAGGCGCGCACGGTGGTGGCGTCTAGCCGCTGACCCAGCCGCACCCCATAGCCCGCGACCACCCCGGAACGCTCCAGCCGCGCAATGCGCGCCACCACGGTGGTGCGGGCCAGCCCCAGCTTGCGGGCGAGCTGGGCCGTGCCCTCGCGCGCGTTGGCCTGCAACAGGCTGAGCAGTTGCCGGTCGGTGTCATCCAGGGGCTGGGTCATGGGTGCTCCGTCCAAAAAGTCATAACGCCCATCATATTCGCCGTTATGGCAAAACAAACTGCTGCTTTCGACGTTTTGAGAGCTACACATTGACAGTGCTGCTGCCTAGCATCAAGGCATCACCAACACCTCGCCGCTGCATGTGGCGAGCACTACCGGGAGCGCTGCCATGACCACCTTTGCCACTACCTCGAACTCCGCCGCCCGCCGCGCCATCACCATCCTGGGGGCGGGCCACATCGGCTTTGCGATGGCGCTCTTGCTGCAGCAGTCCGGCGACTACGACATCCTGGTGGCGGACCGTGATCCGGCCCGCCTGGCCGAAGTGGCGGCGCTGGGGATCTCCACCCGTTTGACCGTGGACGACGCCAGTCTGCAAGCCGCCATCGATGGCCGCTTTGCCGTGCTGAACGCATTGCCCTTCCACCGCGCTGTGCCCGTAGCCACGTTGTGCGCCAGCGCAGGCGTGCATTACTTTGACCTGACCGAAGACGTGGCCAGCACCCAGGCAATCCGCGCCCTGGCCGCCAACGCCCGCAGCGTGCTCATGCCCCAGTGCGGCCTGGCGCCGGGCTTCATCGGCATCGTGGGCAACGATCTGGCCCGGCGTTTTGACACCCTGCACACGCTGCGCATGCGCGTGGGTGCGCTGCCCCGCTATCCGCAGGGCGCCCTGCGCTACAACCTGACCTGGAGCACCGAAGGCCTCATCAACGAATACTGCAACCCCTGCGAAGCCATTGTTGACGGTGTGCGCACCACGGTGCCCGCGCTGGAGGGGCTGGAGACCTTTGCGCTGGACGGTGTGGAGTACGAGGCCTTCAATACCTCGGGCGGGCTGGGCACGCTGACGGAAACCTTGGCGGGCAAGGCGCGGCAGGTGGACTACCAGTCCATCCGCTACCCGGGCCACAACGCCATCCTCAAGCTGCTGCTGAATGACCTGCGCTTGCGCGACCGGCGCGATCTGCTCAAGGACATTCTCGAAACCGCCATCCCCACCACCGACCAGGATGTGATCGTGGTGTTTGCCACCGCCTCAGGCCTCAAGGGCGGGCGGCTGGTGCAGGACTCGTATTCCGCCCACATCGTGGGCACCGAGGTGGCGGGGCATCGGCTCAGCGCCATCCAGCTCACCACGGCGGCAGGCATCTGCACGGCGCTGGACCTGGTGGCGCAAGGCAAGTTGCCGCAGCAGGGCTTTGTGGGGCAGGAGTCCGTGGCGCTTGCGGACTTCCTGGCCAACCGTTTTGGCTCCGCCTACGCCCGGGAGGGCGAGCTGGTGCACTGAGCCCGTCTTGACTGGCTCAGCGCCCCGGCTTTTGGTACATGCCCTCAATCGCCTCGGCAAAGTGCGCCATCAGGTTGTTGCGCTTGAGCTTGAGCGTGGGGGTCATGAAGGTGTTTTCAATCGTCCACGGCTCCAGCGTCAGGTGCACCGTGCGCGGCACGGCATAGCGGGCAAAGCTGGCGGTGTTCTTTTCGATGCGCGCCAGCACGGCGCGGTGCACGCTGGGGTGGTTCAGGCTGTCCGCCGCCTGGGGGTTCAGGCCCAGGTCGGCCGCCAGGCGCTGCCATTCGCCCGCGTTCAGCACAGCCACACAGGCAATGAATGGGCGGTTTTCGCCCACTACAAAGGCTTGTTCCAGCAACGGGTCAGCCAGCAGGGCCAGTTCCAGGTCGCCGGGGGGGATCTTCTCGCCTGTCGAGGTGACGATGATTTCCTTGATGCGGCCCTTGATGTAAATGCGGCCGTTCACGATGTCGGCCTGGTCGCCCGTGCCTAGCCAGCCGTCGGGGCTCAGGATGCGCGCGGTGTCTTCCGGCCGCTTCCAGTAGCCCTTCATCACAATGGGGCCGCGCACCTGCAGCTCGTGGTTGTCGCCAATGCGCACCTCCACACCGGGCAAGGCCTTGCCCACGCAGGTGGGGTCGTTGTCGTCCAGTGCGTTGACCGACACCACCGGTGCGGTCTCGGTCATGCCGTAGCCCTGAATCAGCGGCAGCCCCAGGCCCAGAAAACACTTGGCAATGGTGGGCGACAGCGGGGCGCCGCCACTCACCGCCACGCGCACACGGCCGCCAAACTGGGCCAGCAAGGGTTTGGCCACCAGGGCCTGCAGCACCGGCCAGGGCAGGGCCGCCATCCAACCTGCAGCCTGGCTGCTGGCATCGGGCGTGGGGGCCGGTAGGCGCTGTGCGGCACAAAACCGGGCCCAGCCCTTGTTCTGCGCGGCTTCGTAGAGCTGCATCTTCCACGGGGTGGGCGAGAGCTTTTCGATCAGCTTGGCGTGGATGCGCTCGTAAATGCGCGGCACCGACACCAGCACAGTGGGGCGTATGGTTTTCAGATCTTCCGCCAGCTGGGCCACAGAGCGCGCATAGGCCACACAACTGCCTGCGGCAATCGGCAGGTAGTAGCCGCCCGTGCGTTCAAAGGTGTGCGACAGCGGCAGGAACGACAGGAACACGTCGTCCACCGTGGGAGCAATGCGCTCCAGCACGGCTTTCACGTCGCTCACCACGTTGCGGTGCGTCAGCATCACGCCCTTGGGTTTGCCGGTGGTGCCAGAGGTGTAGACGATGGCGGCCAGGTCATCGGCCTGCGGGCCCATGCCGGTTGTAGGAGCGCCCGTTTGCCCCGCCCCCGTCAGCCACTGCGCGAGCGAGCCCACGGCCGGGCTGTCGATAGACGCCGGGGTGGGCTTGAAGGCGTCGTCGTCATCGGTAATGACCACGGCGCGCAGGGCTGGGAGCGGCGTGCCCACGGCGCGGATCTTTTCCCACTGCTCGGCCTGGCTCACGATGAGCATCGAGGCCTCGCAGTCGGCCAGGATGTAGGCGATGCTGCCCGGGTTGTCGATGGCGTGCAGCGGCACGGGCACGCCACCAGTGGCCAGCGTGGCCTGGTCGGCGCACATGGCATGCAGGCCGTTGGGCAGCAAGATGGCCACGCGCGCGGCCGGTGGCAGCTGCATGGCGGCGAGGGCTTGGGCCCAGGTGTTCACGCGCTCTGCGGTCTGCGCCCAGGTCAGGCTGGCCCAGGCTTGGCGGGAGGAATCAAACGCCCGGTAGGCCTCGGCCTGGGGGGTGCGGGCGGCGCGGTAGGCCAGGAGCTGGGGCAGCGTTTGCACGCTGGCAATATCGGCGGGGGTAGAGGTCATCAAACTCGGCGGTGGAGGCTGCTGTGGCGTGCGGCGCCACTGCCTCGGTGGAAACCCGGGGGATGATAACGAGCGCAACCTGGGCCGGGCCGTGTGCGATCACCCCATGTGTTGCAAATGGTGCGTTCCTGTTTGCGGAATGATCGTGGCCGCGTGGGTGCATGCCTGCACGGCCCGCAGCACCTCAGGTCGCCGCTTCCAGCCCCTGCGCAAAGTGCGCCTGCATGGCCTTGACCGTGGCCTTGGCGTCGCGCGCCACCATGGCGGCCAGGATGGCGCGGTGCTCGCCCAGCGAATCTTCGATGCGCCCTTGTTTGAAAAGCGAGTTGTGGCGGTTGAGCTTCATCACCTTGCGCAGGTCGGCCACCATCTGGCTGCGCCAGCGGTTGTCGGCCATCTCCAGCAGGTGCATGTGAAAGCGCTCGTTGATGGCAAAGAATTGCTCGCGGTCGGCCACGGCGGCTTCCAGCTCGGCGTGCAGGTCCTGCAGGGTCTTTAACTGGGCGTCGGTGGCGCGCTCGGCCACCACGCCTGCGGCGTCGCTCTCCAGCAGGCTGAGCAGGTGGTACACGTCGCGCAGGTCTTTTTCGCTCATCTCCGTCACATAGGCGCCACGGCGCACCTTCATCGTGACCAGGCCTTCGGCGGCCAGCACCTTCAGCGCTTCGCGCAGTGGCGTGCGGCTGATGCCGAATTCCTCGGCAATCTTGAGCTCGTCGATCCAGCTGCCGGGCTCCAGCTCGCGGCGGAAGATGCGCTGGCGCAATTGCTCGGCCACTTCTTCATAGAGCGCGCGGGGAGTGAGGGTGAGGGCAGACATGGGGCGGATTGTAAGCTGCACGGAATATTTTGAATCAATAATTATGAATGATGTAAACTCGCCGCCACACCACAGTACCTGTGCGGTCACCGCCTGTGCGCCGTGTTGGACGCCCCCATGCCATCTTCGGAGTAGCTTTTGCCATGAGTGACAAACCCACCAACAACGCCCCAGAGTTCGCCGCGTCTTCGCTGGAAGCCTGGGCCAAGGCCGCAGCCAAGTCGGCACCGGGGGGCGATGTCAGCGCCCTCAACTGGGTCACGCCCGATGGCATCACCGTCAAGCCGCTGTACACCGCCGAAGACACGGCCAGCCTGCCTTATGCCAACACGCTGCCGGGTTTTGAACCCTACCTGCGCGGCCCCCAGGCCACCATGTATGCGGTGCGGCCGTGGACCATTCGCCAATACGCAGGCTTTTCGACCGCTGAAGAGTCCAACGCCTTCTACCGCAAGGCGCTGGCCGCAGGCGGGCAGGGCGTGTCGGTGGCGTTTGACCTGGCCACCCACCGGGGCTACGACAGCGATCACCCCCGCGTGACGGGCGATGTGGGCAAGGCCGGTGTGGCGATTGATTCGGTCGAGGACATGAAGATCCTGTTCGACCAGATCCCGCTGGACAAGGTCAGCGTATCGATGACCATGAACGGCGCGGTGCTGCCCGTGCTGGCGGGCTATGTGGTGGCGGCAGAAGAGCAGGGCGTCTCGCAAGACAAGCTCAGCGGAACCATTCAGAACGACATTCTGAAAGAGTTCATGGTGCGCAACACCTACATCTACCCGCCCAAGCCGTCGATGAAGATCATTGGCGACATCATCGAGTACACGGCCAAGAACATGCCGAAGTTCAACTCGATCTCGATCAGCGGTTACCACATGCAGGAAGCCGGGGCCAACCAGGCACTGGAGCTGGCCTTCACCCTGGCCGACGGCAAAGAATATGTGAAGACCGCCATCGCCAAGGGCATGGACGTGGACGAATTCGCCGGGCGCCTGAGTTTCTTCTGGGCCATCGGCATGAACTTTTACCTCGAAGTCGCCAAGATGCGCGCCGCGCGCCTGCTGTGGTGCCGCATCATGAAGGCCACGGGGGCCAAGAACCCCAAGAGCCTCATGCTGCGCACGCACTGCCAGACCTCGGGCTGGAGCCTCACCGAGCAGGACCCCTACAACAACGTGGTGCGCACCACCATCGAGGCCATGGCGGCCGTGTTTGGCGGAACGCAGAGTCTGCACACCAACAGCTTTGACGAAGCCATTGCGCTGCCCACCGAGTTCAGCGCCCGCATTGCGCGCAACACGCAGCTCATCATCCAGGAAGAGACCCACATCACCAACGTGATCGACCCCTGGGCCGGCAGCTACATGATGGAGAAGCTGACCCAGGACATGGCCGACGCGGCCTGGAAGATCATCGAAGAGGTCGAGGCCATGGGTGGCATGACCCAGGCCGTGGACAGCGGCTGGGCCAAGCTCAAGATCGAAGCTGCCGCGGCCGAGAAGCAGGCGCGCATCGACAGTGGCAAGGACGTGATCGTGGGCGTCAACAAGTACAAGCTGACCAAGGAAGACCCGGTCGACATCCTGCAGATCGACAACATGAAGGTGCGTGACGGCCAGATCGCTCGCCTGCAAAAGATCCGTGCAACGCGCGATGCCGCCAAGGTGCAGGCAGCGCTGGATGCGTTGACCGCCGCCGCAGAGAGTGGCGAGGGCAACCTGCTCGATTTGTCCATCCAGGCTGTACGTCTGCGTGCCACCGTGGGCGAGATCAGCGATGCGCTGGAGAAGGTTTTTGGGCGCCATCGCGCCGATACACAAAAGGTGACCGGTGTGTACGCAGCAGCCTATGACTCGGCCGAAGGCTGGGACAAACTCAAGACCGAAATCAACGCCTTTGCCGAAGAACAAGGCCGCCGCCCGCGGGTGATGATCGCCAAGCTGGGCCAGGATGGGCACGACCGGGGCGCCAAGGTGGTGGCCACCGCGTTTGCCGACCTGGGCTTTGACGTGGACATGGGCCCGCTGTTCCAGACCCCCGAGGAGTGCGCGCGCCAGGCGATTGAAAACGACGTGCACGCCGTGGGCGTGAGCACGCTGGCCGCAGGCCACAAGACGCTGGTGCCCGCCATCATCCAGTCGCTCAAGGACCAGGGCGCCGACGACATCATCGTGTTTGTCGGTGGCGTGATCCCGGCGCAGGACTATGAGCACCTGTACGAAGCGGGCGTGAAGGGCATCTACGGCCCTGGAACACCGATTCCGGCCAGCGCCAAGGATGTGCTGGAACAGATTCGCAAGGCTGTGGCTGCGTGAGTTTGGTGGAGTCGTCCATGTTGAGCTTGGGCAGCGTCGCCGCCGGGGACTTCGAGCCCATGGCCGATCTTCGCGCCGAAGCCCTGCGCGAAAGCCTGGAGCGCCTGGGCCGTTTTGACCCGGTGCGCGTGCGGGAGCGCTTGCGCAGCGCGTTCGAGCCTGCGTGCATGCGGCACATCCTCATCAGCGGCGAGCGTGTGGGCTACCTCACGCTCATTCCGCACGCAGGATCAAACAGCCTGCGCTTGCATCACCTCTACATCCACCCGGCTTCTCAGGGGCGCGGTGTGGGGACCTGGGCGCTGGAATGGGTCAAGGCACAGGGTCGGGCTGCGGGTCAGGACATCACGCTGGGTGCGCTGCGCGGCAGCGACGCCAACCGCTTCTACTTGCGCCATGGCTTCCGGCTGGTGGAAGAGCAGGAGTTCGATCTGGAGTACCGGTGGAGCCCGGAGTTCGATGCACGCACGGCGGAGGTTGCACCATGAACCTCTACCAAGGAGTCGTGGGCCAACCCGGCCCCCTTCAACGCCGCGCTATGTCCAAGGCCATCACGCTGCTCGAATCGACGCGGGTGGACCACCGCGCCCAAGCCGACGAGCTGCTGACCCAGCTGCTCCCGCACACGGGAAAGGCCTTCCGCCTGGGCATCAGCGGCGTGCCCGGCGTGGGCAAGTCCACCTTCATCGAAGCCCTGGGCCTCTACCTGATCGGCCAAGGTCACCGCGTGGCCGTGCTCACCATCGACCCCTCCAGCACCGTCTCGGGCGGCTCCATCCTGGGCGACAAGACGCGCATGGAGCACCTGTCGGTGCACGAAAAGGCCTACATCCGCCCCAGCCCCAGCAGCGGCACGCTGGGCGGCGTGGCTGAGAAGACGCGCGAGGCCATGCTGGTCTGCGAGGCCGCAGGCTACGACGTGGTGATCGTCGAAACCGTGGGCGTGGGCCAGAGCGAGATCGCGGTGGCGGGCATGACGGACATGTTTGTGCTGATGCAGCTGCCCAACGCGGGCGACGACCTGCAGGCCATCAAGAAGGGCGTGATGGAGATTGCCGACCTGGTGGTCATCAACAAGGCCGACATCGACAAGAACGCCGCCACACGGGCCGAGGCACAAATCACCTCCAGCCTGCGCCTCTTGAGCCAGCACGGCAACCCGGAAAACGCGCACCACGACGAAACGCTGTGGCACCCGAAGGTAGTGCAAATCAGCGCGCTGCTGGGGCAGGGCGTAGACAGCTTCTGGGCCGCCGTCACGCAGTTCCGCCAGCTGCAAACCGCCAACGGACGCCTGGCCACGCGGCGCGAAAAGCAGGCGCTGTCCTGGATGTGGGAGCGCATCGACGCAGGCCTCAAGCTCGCGTTTCGCCAGCACCCGCAGGTGCGTGAGCTACTGCCCCAGATGCAGGCCGATGTGGCCGCAGGACGCATTGCGGCATCGACTGCAGCACGAAATCTGCTGCTAGCGCAATCCAATCATGCGCTGGCAGCTATCAAATAAATAGTAGACACCAACCCATTCACCAAAGGACGACCATGCAAGACATCCTGGAGCAACTGGAGAAAAAGCGTGCCCTGGCACGCCTGGGCGGCGGGCAAAAGCGCATTGATGCGCAGCACGCCAAGGGCAAGCTCACGGCGCGCGAGCGCATTGAGCTGCTGCTGGACGACGGCACGTTCGAAGAATGGGACATGTTCGTCGAACACCGCTGCACCGACTTTGGCATGGAGGACAACAAGATCCCCGGCGACGGTGTGGTGACAGGCTACGGCATGATCAATGGCCGCCTGGTGTTCGTGTTCAGCCAAGACTTCACGGTGTTTGGCGGTGCGCTCAGCGAAACCCACGCCGAAAAGATCTGCAAGGTGATGGACCAGGCCATGAAGGTCGGCGCTCCGGTCATCGGCCTGAACGACTCGGGCGGCGCCCGCATCCAGGAAGGTGTCGCGTCCCTCGGCGGCTATGCCGACGTGTTTCAGAAGAACGTGCTGGCCAGCGGCGTGATCCCGCAGATCAGCATGATCATGGGCCCCAGCGCCGGTGGCGCCGTGTACTCGCCCGCCATGACGGACTTCATCTTCATGGTCAAGGATTCGAGCTACATGTTCGTGACAGGCCCCGAAGTCGTCAAGACCGTGACGCACGAAGAAGTGACGGCCGAGGAACTGGGCGGCGCCGTGACGCACACCACCAAGAGCGGCGTGGCCGACATGGCGTTCGAGAACGACGTGGAGGCGCTGATGATGCTGCGCCGCCTGTACAACTACCTGCCGCTCAACAACCGCGAGAAGGCACCGGTGCGCCCCAGCAACGACCCGGCCGACCGCATGGACTTGAGCCTGGACACCCTGGTGCCCGAGAACCCCAACAAGCCCTACGACATGAAGGAGCTGATCCTCAAGACTGTGGACGATGGCGACTTCTTCGAGTTGCAGCCCGAGTACGCCAAGAACATCATCATCGGCTTTGCCCGCATGGAAGGCCAGACCGTGGGCATCGTGGCCAACCAGCCGCTGGTGCTGGCGGGCTGCCTGGACATCAAGTCGAGCATCAAGGCCGCACGTTTTGTGCGCTTTTGCGACGCGTTCAACATCCCTGTGGTCACGTTTGTGGACGTGCCCGGCTTCATGCCCGGCACCAGCCAGGAATACGGCGGCATCATCAAACACGGCGCCAAGCTGCTGTACGCCTATGCCGAGTGCACCGTGCCCAAGATCACCGTCATCACACGCAAGGCCTACGGCGGTGCGTACGACGTGATGAGCAGCAAACACCTGCGCGGCGACGTGAACCTGGCTTGGCCCAACGCAGAAATCGCGGTGATGGGCGCCAAGGGTGCGGTGGAAATCATCTTCCGCGAAGACAAGAACGACCCCGTGAAGCTGGCCGCGCGTGAGGCCGAATACAAGCAGCGTTTTGCCAACCCGTTTGTGGCCGGGGCGCGCGGCTTTATCGACGATGTGATCCTGCCGCACGAGACGCGCAAGCGCATCTGCCGCAGTCTGGTGATGCTGCGGGACAAGAAGCTCGAAAACCCATGGCGCAAGCACGGCAACATTCCGCTGTAGGACTCCCAATGGTTACCGCGCGTTTTGATCCACAAAGCTACTCGGGCCTTGACCGGCTTGGGCGTATTGCACTTTCCGAGAGCTTTCACATGCGCGAATTCCTGTACAGCGAAATCGCTGTGCAGTACCACCTGCGAAATGTTCCGGAAAAGGCTCGAATCGACGTTGCAGTCGAAGCCGGCTCCAAGCTTTGTAGTCAGCTGCTCGAGCCGCTTCAAAAACGATTTGGGCGAATTCATGTTCGGTCTGGCTATCGAAGCTTGGAAGTGAATGCTGCAGGTGTTGAAAAACACAACTGCGCGGCGGACAACCGTGGATTTCACACTTGGGACCATCCAAGCGAAAGCAATGGAATCGGTGCGACCGCGTGCATCAGCGTTCCTAGTATTTCAAGAGCAGTTCTTGCCGAAATCTGTCCCTACGAAGCAATCGCTTGGTGGATTCACGACAACCTGCCCGAATGGAGTCATTTGGAATTCTTTGCAACACCAGAGCATTCCAATGAGGTGTGTTTCAACATTGGCTGGCTTGCGCAGCCATTGAAAACCATGACTACCTGGCGAGGTGGACCAAAAGCGCTACACAAGCGCATCCCGTCGGTCGAGGAGAGAGCCGTGTCTTCTCAGTCGTTATTGAATGCCTGCGGCATCTAAGCCGTAGATGGAGGAGTTCTTTATGTTTACGAAAATCCTGATCGCCAACCGTGGCGAAATCGCCTGCCGTGTCATCGCCACCGCCCGCAAGATGGGCATCAAAACCGTCGCCGTCTACTCCGACGCCGACAAGGAAGCCCGCCACGTCAAGCTGGCCGACGAGGCTGTGCACATTGGCGCCGCGCCCTCGCGCGAGTCCTACCTGCTGGCCGACAAGATCATTGCGGCCTGCAAGCAGACCGGCGCGCAAGCGGTGCACCCCGGCTATGGCTTCCTCTCTGAGAACGAAGCCTTCGCCAAGCGCTGCGAAGACGAGGGCATTGCCTTCATCGGCCCCAAGGCGCATTCGATTGCGGCCATGGGCGACAAGATCGCGTCCAAGAAGCTCGCCAACGAGGCCAAGGTCAACACCATCCCTGGCTACAACGATGCGATTGCAGGCCCCGAGCAGGCGGTGGAAATCGCCAAGGGCATCGGCTACCCCGTGATGATCAAGGCCTCGGCCGGCGGCGGCGGCAAGGGCCTGCGTGTGGCGTTCAACGACAAGGAAGCGTTTGAAGGCTTTGCCAGCTGCCAGAACGAAGCCCGCAACAGCTTTGGCGACGACCGCATCTTCATCGAGAAGTTTGTGCAGGAGCCGCGCCACATCGAGATTCAGGTGCTGGGCGACAGCCACGGCAATGTGATCTATCTGAATGAGCGCGAGTGCTCCATCCAGCGCCGCCACCAGAAGGTGATCGAAGAGGCGCCGTCGCCCTTCATCAGCGACGCCACCCGCAAGGCCATGGGCGAGCAGGCGGTGGCGCTGGCCAAGGCCGTCAAGTACCAATCCGCAGGTACTGTGGAATTTGTGGTCGGCAAGGACCAGGATTTCTACTTCCTCGAAATGAACACCCGCCTGCAGGTGGAGCACCCGGTGACGGAATGCATCACCGGACTGGACTTGGTGGAGCTGATGATCCGCGTGGCCGCAGGCGAGAAGCTGCCTTTGAGCCAAGCGGATGTGAAACGCGACGGCTGGGCCATCGAGTGCCGCATCAACGCCGAAGACCCGTTCCGCAACTTCCTGCCATCCACCGGTCGCCTGGTGCGCTTTCAGCCGCCGGAGGAAACCATGTTTCAGTCCGACACCAGCAAGAAGCTGGGCGTGCGGGTGGACACGGGCGTGTACGAGGGCGGCGAGATCCCGATGTACTACGACTCGATGATCGCCAAGCTCATCGTGCACGGCACGGACCGCAATGACGCGATTGCCAAGATGCGCGCAGCGCTCAACGGCTTTGTGATTCGCGGCATCAGCAGCAACATCCCGTTCCAGGCCGCGCTGCTGGCGCACCCCAAGTTTGTGACGGGCGACTTCAACACCGGCTTTATCGCCGAGAACTACGGCAAGGGCTTCCACGCCGAAGACGTGCCGCACAGCGACCCGCTGTTTTTGGTGGCGCTGGCTGCCTACATGAACCGCCGCTACCGCGCTCGCGCTTCGGGCATCAGCGGGCAATTGGCTGGGCATGAGGTGAAGGTGGGCGAGCAGTTTGTCGTGGTGACGCTGGGCGCCGAAGGGCAGAACCAGCACCACGAAGTCACGGTCTCTGACTTTGAAGACAAATCGGGCTCTAGCTCAGTATCTGTAGGCGGCAACAGCTATCAGATCAGTAGCAATGCCACGCTGGGCCAGATCCGCGTGCAGGGCGCGTGCAATGGTCAGGGCTTCACTGCCCAGGTGGAGCGCGGTGTGGGCAAGAACCCGCTGGCGCTGCGCATTGCGCACAACGGCACGCAGATCGACGCGCTGGTGCTGTCGCCGCTGGGCGCCCGCCTGCACAAGCTGATGCCCTTCAAGGCGCCGCCAGACCTGTCCAAGTTCCTGCTCTCGCCCATGCCCGGTTTGCTGGTGGATGTGGCGGTGCAGCCCGGCCAGAAGGTGCAGGCGGGTGAGAAGCTGGCTGTGATCGAAGCCATGAAGATGGAGAACATCCTCTTCGCCGCGCAGGACGGCGTGGTGGGCAAGATCGTGGCGGGCAAGGGCGAGTCGCTGGCGGTCGATCAGGTGATCCTGGAATTCCAGTGATCCCAAGGGCCCGACAGTCCATCTGGAGGGGCCTTGCGCCCCTTTTTTAGTCTTTTTGGCCGCTAGCGCTAGAGGAATATGCGCTGGCAGCTATCAAATCAGGAGTAATCATGAGCACGACCCCACGCCCCTTCAAGGTCCTGGGCATCCAGCAAGTCGCCATTGGCGGCACCGACAAACAGCGGATGAAGACGCTGTGGGTGGACATGCTGGGCCTGGAGCAGACCGGCACCTTCCAGAGCGAGCGCGAGAACGTGGACGAAGACATCCTGGCCATGGGCAAGGGCGCCTTCAAGGTGGAGGTGGACATCATGCAGCCGCTGGACATCGAGAAAAAGCCAGCCGTGCACACCACGCCGCTCAACCACATCGGCCTGTGGATCGACGACCTGCCCAAGGCTGTGGAATGGCTCACTGCCAAGGGCGTGCGCTTTGCCCCCGGTGGCATCCGCAAGGGCGCTGCGGGCTACGACATCACGTTCTTGCACCCCAAGAGCAATGACGAGTTTCCGATTGCCGGTGAGGGCGTGCTGATCGAGCTGGTGCAGGCCCCGGCGGATGTGATTGCGGCACTGGGCTGAACGGCGCGATCACCAACTCCCGTGCATTCCGTGTTTTCACTGCAGCGTGCGCTTCGGGTCGGCACCAGGGTGTGTGCCGCGCTCGTGTTGGCGCTGGCAGGGCAAGGGGCCGAAGCCGCAGGCGGCACTGGCGCCTATCCGCTCGATTGGGGCAGGGCGGGGGAAACCTTGCAGTACCGGTCCTGCGGCTGCGCAGACCGCTGCTGGGTGGCGGAAGTGAAACACCAGCGGTCTCGCAAGACGCTGGCCACGCTGCGTTGCGACTGCGAACGCTTGTTCGCTCGGGTCGGCACCAGCGGTCCGGAGGTGGAGCGCAGCCCCACATGCTCTGCAATCGACGATGGGGTCAACAAGCCCCGCGCCATCCGCGAGGCGCTGGAGCAGATGCTGGGGCGCTGAACCGCGCGGTGTCCATGACCGGGCACGTCATGGTCGTCGGCCCCGACGGGGGCTACAACAGCGGCACCTTGTCTTTGGTGTCGCCTGCCCATGCAAAAAATTGCTTCTCTGGCCCTGATGCTCGCAGGTGCCATCCACCTGATTCCGTTGCTCGGCGTATTCGGCGCTGCGCCACTGGCCAGCCTCTACGGCACGACCCCTTCTGATCCGAACACCCTCATCCTGTTGCGCCACCGTGCCGTGCTGTTTGGCATTGTGGGTGGTATCTGCATGGGGGCGGCGTTCAAGCCTGCCTACCAGTGGCTGGGGCTGACTGTGGGCGCGGTCAGTGTTCTCTCGTTCCTGCTGCTGGCGTGGTCCACCGGCGGCTTCAACCTGCATTTGCAGCGCGTTGTGGTGGCTGACGGGCTGGCATTGGCGTGCCTGGTTGCAGGCGCTGTGGCCAGACTGCGGTCCGAGCGGGACCCGGCCTGCATCTAACTTGGTCTAACTTCGGGCCGCGCAAGCGGGCCCCGGCTGCAAGATGCAAGCCAAAGCCGCCCGTTGGGAGCATGTTGTGAGGGCGGGTTTTGCCGCTGTTTTAACGTGCTCTCTACAGCGGCCAACGGCCGCCTTTTTCTGCGTTTTGTCCGGAAAGATCGGGGCAGTTGTGGGCCTAAAAACAGTGGCACCTTTTGTGACCATGTTGAGGGCAATTGCACCAAAATCTCCTTCAAAATCATGGCGATAGCGACGCAGGGTGGCTCTTTGGAACACCGTGATGTGGCGCTTTGTGTGATCACTGATGCAATCCCTGGTGCTTGCAGCAGCAGGCTCTCGAAAGGAATCCACCCATGGCCAATGCAACCCTCTCCGCCCCCCAGCCCATCCAGATCCATCGCCCCGTCCCTGCGCCGGCCGTGCAGGGTGAGTGGTCGGTCGAGGCCATCCAGGCGCTGCTCGACAAGCCGTTGATGGACCTGCTGTTTGAGGCGCAAACCGTGCACCGCCAGCACTGGCCGGCAGGCGACATCGAGTTAGCCACACTGCTGTCGGTGAAAACCGGTGGCTGCCCTGAAAACTGCGGCTACTGCCCGCAGGCGGCCGAGTTCGACACGGGCGTGAAAGCCGAAAAACTCATGGAAGTGGAGGAGGTGGTGCGTGCCGCCCAGGCCGCCAAGGACGCTGGCGCCACGCGCTTTTGCATGGGCGCCGCTTGGCGTGCGCCCAAGGACCGCGACATTGAAAAAGTCAGCGCCCTGATCGGTGCCGTAAAAGGCCTGGGCTTGCAGACCTGCGCCACGCTGGGCATGCTCGAATCGCACCAGGCGCAGGCGCTCAAAGACGCCGGGCTGGACTACTACAACCACAACCTGGACACCGCGCCCGAGTACTACACCGACGTGGTGAGCACCCGCGCTTACCAGGACCGGCTGGACACGCTGCAGAACGTGCGCAACGCGGGCATCAGCGTGTGCTGCGGTGGCATTGTGGGCATGGGCGAGGCGCCGGTGCACCGTGCGGGCCTGATTGCGCAGCTGGCCAACCTGCAGCCGTACCCCGAGTCGGTGCCCATCAACAGCCTGGTGCGCGTGCCCGGCACGCCGTTGGCCGACAGCGAACCTATCGACCCGTTGGACTTCGTGCGCGTGATTGCGGTGGCCCGCATCACCATGCCCAAGGCGCGCGTGCGCCTGTCGGCCGGGCGCCAGCAGATGGGTGAAGCGGTGCAGGCGCTGTGCTTCATGGCCGGGGCCAATTCCATCTTTTATGGCGACAAGCTGCTGGTGACGGGCAACCCCGATGTGGATGCCGATGTGCAACTGCTGGCCAAGCTGGGGCTGAACGGGCACCGCACAACGACCACCACCCTGGACGGGCACAGCCACAGCGCTTGAGGCCCCCCGCGCAGGGCACAGCCACTCAAAGCGGCTCTTCGCGCGAAGTCAGTTCGATGCGTTCCATGGGCAGATCGGCGGCCAGCCGGTCCACCTCGGCCAGCCGCGCGGGTTCGGCGTCGGCAAACTGCTGGGCGATGCGCCGGAACTCCTCGGACAAGGTCAGGAAGGCATCGACCATGTCGGGGTCGAAGTGGCTGCCCCGGCCATCGCGGATGATCTCTACTGCCTGCTCGTGGGAGTAGGCGGGCTTGTAGACGCGTTCGGAGATCAGTGCGTCATACACATCGGCCACGGCCATCAGCCGCGCAGACAGCGGGATGGTGTTGCCCACCAGGCCCTCGGGGTAGCCTGAGCCGTCCCATTTCTCCTGGTGGCTGTAGGCGATCTCCTTGGCGTACCGGAAGAACGGGTTGTCCTGTGTGGTGCCCGTCTCGGCCGCGATGATGGCGTCGCGCCCCAGGGTGGTGTGCGTCTTCATGATCTCGAACTCTTCGGGCGTGAGCTTGCCGGGCTTCAGCAGGATGCGGTCCGGGATTCCCACCTTGCCAATGTCGTGCAGCGGGGCGGACTTGAAGATAGTCTCGATGGCGGCGTCGGTCAGCTCATCCTTGAAGCGCGGGTGGTTTTGCAGGTGGCGGGCCAGCGTCTCCATGTAATGCTGCGTGCGCCGGATGTGGTTGCCGGTTTCGTTGTCGCGCGTTTCGGCCAGCGAGGCCATGGCGCGGATGGTGGCGTCCTGCAGCTCGGCCATGGCGCGCGTGCGGTTGGCCACCTCTTGCTCCAGAAAATGGTTGTGCTGGGCCAGAAAGTCGCGCGCGCGCTTGAGCTGCAGGTGGTTGCGCACCCGTGCCATCACGATGGCGGGGTTGATGGGCTTGGTGATGTAGTCCACCGCACCCAGCTCCAGGCCAATGCTCTCGTCCTCGGCCGCGCTCATGGCGGTGAGGAAGATCACGGGGATGTCTTCAGTGTCGGGGTTGAACTGCAGGCGGCGCAGTACCTCGTAGCCGTCCATGTCCGGCATCATGATGTCCAGCAGGATCAGATCGGGCTTGCTGTCGCCTGCCACGATCTGCAGCGCACGCTCACCACTGGGCGCGAGTTTGACCTTGTAGTCGGTGCGCAGGAGGTCGCTCATCAGCGAGAGGTTGTCGGGCGTATCGTCTACGACCAGCACCGTGCATTTGCCGCTGGGTGCGAATGGGCTATTCATGAACCGGGTCCTCCTTGTAATCATGGTGTGCGATGGGGGCCTGCCGCAGTATGGCCAGTGCCTCCACAAAGTCATAGCTGTCCAGCGACCGTTTCATCTGGCCATACGCGGGCCCGAGCAGGGTTTGCAGGGCGGGCGCGGAGTCCTTGAAGATTTCGATGGCGTCGGAATCGTCGTCGGACAGCAGGGCGTCGAGCTGCGCCACCAGCGCACGCGCAGCCGGTGCGTCGATCTGTAGGCCAGGACCAGTGTCCGCGTCCGCAACTTCCTCTGCGGGCAGGGCTTGCTGCAGCGCTGTGACCAGTGCCCGGCATGCTGCTTCCACGGGCTCCAGCAATGGCTCTGTCAGTTCGGGTGAGGTCTTCTGGGCGATGGCTTCTTCCGCCCGTTGCGCCAGGGCAGCGAGTGCACTGGCGCCGATGGTGCCGGCTGTGCCTTTGAGTGTGTGCATGGCGCGCTGGGCTTCGTCGTGCTGCCCGGCGGCCAGGGCCGTGCGCGTGGCCTGTACGGCATGTGCTTGCCCCGCCACGAACTTGCGCAGCAGGCCCTCGTACGCGGGGCGTTTGTCCAGCACGCGCCGCAGGCCGGCGGTCACGTCCAGCCCTGGGATGTGGCGCAATGCGTCATCGGCAGAAGGCGCGGGGGCGGTGTGGGGCGGTGCTTGCGGGTTATCTGCGTCACCCGCTGGCTGCCCTTGAAGTTCGGCGTTGAGGCGGTCTGCCGCAGCCGCGCCGGTGGCCCTTGGGGCAATCCATTGCAGCAGCGCGGCAAACAGTTCGTCCGGGTCGATGGGTTTGGCCAAGTGGCCGTTCATGCCCGCCTCCAGGCACAGGTCGCGGTCGCGGCTCATGGCGTTGGCTGTCATGGCCAGCACGGGCAACTGGGCCCAGGCGGGGTTTTGGCGCAGGTGCCGGGTGGCGGTCAGGCCGTCCATCACGGGCATTTGCATGTCCATCAGCACCAGGTCGTAAGGGGTTTGGGCGAGCATGTCCAGCGCCACCTGCCCGTTCTGGGCCACATCCACGACCAAGCCCGCGCCGCTCAGCAGCTCGGCACCCACCTGCTGGTTCAGGTCGTTGTCGTCCACCAGCAGCACCCGTGCGCCCGCAATGGCAGAAAGGTGTGCAGCGCGCCGAGGTGCCTGTGCGGCACGCCCGTCGGACGACCAGGCCTGTCCGCCCAGTGCCTGCATGGCGGCGTCAAACAGTTGCGAGGGGCTGACGGGCTTGGACAGCATCAGTTGCAGCCCGGCGCGTTCTAGCTCGCTTTGCACGTCGTCGCGGCCAGCAGCGGTCACGATGACCGTGTGGGGTGGGTGCGGCAGCTGGGCGAGTGCGCGGTGGGTGTCAAACCCGTCCATGCCGGGCATCTTCCAGTCCACGAATGCAATCTCACAAGGGCGACCGGCCTGTTCGGCAGCGCGGGCCTGGGCCACGGCCTCCTCTCCGGAAGAGGCCGTGGTGACCGTAAAGCTCATGCGGGCCAGCATCTCGCCCAGGATGTGCCGGGCCTGTTCGCTGTCGTCCACCACCAAGACATGACGCCCGCGCAGGTCGGGCGTGGGTAGCAGAGGCGCATGGCTTGGGTTGCCCAGCCCCAGACGGGCGGTAAACCAGAAGGTGCTGCCGGCCCCCGGCTGGCTTTGTACCCCCACTTCGCCCCCCATCAGCCCGGCCAGCTTCTTGGAGATGGCCAACCCCAGCCCGGTACCGCCGTATTTGCGCGTGGTGGAGGTGTCGGCCTGCTCGAACGACCGGAACAGCCGCGACTGCTGCTCGGTCGTCAGGCCGATGCCGGTGTCCTGCACCTCAAATCGCAGCAACACGCCGGTGTCGTCGCGCTCTGTTTCGGTGACGCGCACGATGATTTCCCCGGTGTCGGTGAACTTGACCGCGTTGTTGGCATAGTTCACCAGGATCTGCCCCAGGCGCAGCGGATCGCCGCGCAGGTCGTCGGGCAGTGCAGGGTCTACATCGAACAGCAGCTCCAGGCCCTTGTGGGCGCATTTGTCGCTGACCAGGTTGGCCACGTTGTCCAGCACGCCGCGCAGGTCAAAGTCCACGACCTCCACTTCGAGCTTGCCGGCTTCGATCTTGCTGAAGTCCAGGATGTCGTTGATCAGGCCCAGCAAGTGCTGGCCAGAGCGCTGGATCTTTTCCACATAGTCGCGCTGGCGCGGCGTGAGGTCGGTGCCCAGGGCCAGGTGGCTCATCCCGATCACCGCGTTCATGGGGGTGCGGATCTCGTGGCTCATGTTGGCCAGGAAGTCCGACTTCATCTGGGAGGCATCCTCGGCGCGGGCGCGGGCAATCTCCAGCTCGTCCTCGTGTTCGCGCAGGGCCGCGTTGACCTTTTGCAGCTCCACCGTGCGCTCCGCCACACGCGCCTCCAGCACCTCTTCATTGCGCTTGAGGGCCTCGACCAGCTCGCTCTGCGCTGCCATGGCCTGGGCCGTGGCCTTTTCGCGCTGCAAGAACTGCCGCGCCATGGCAAAAGCGAGCAAAAAGGTGAGCAGCGCCTGGAAGGCGGTGAGCCCGGTGGTCAACAAGGTCTGGTGCTTGACCTCGGCGTTGCGCGAGTCGCCCAGCAGGGCCGAAACGCGCGAAGCGCTGAGCGACAGCTCTTGCACCGTCTCGCGCAGCCCATCCAGCTCGATGCGCAGGCGCCGCATGTTGGTCTGGCTGGAGGTGGCGTCCACACTGGCGCCAAAGTAGCTGTCGCCTGCTGCCACAAACCGCTGCAGGGCGGCCAGCGCAGTGCTGTAGATGGGCTCGTCCTGCATCAGCGTGCGCGAGGTGCCGCTTTCCAGCGCGCTGAACCGGCTCAGGAACAGGTCGTAGCGCAGCTCCAGCTTGTCCATCGTGATGCTGGTGGGGTCCAGCTCGAACTGGTGCAGCGCGTGGTCCAGCTTTTCATACTCCACATTGAGCTGCAAGAACGACCACAGCGCATTCACATCACCGCGCCGCATGACGGCTTCCACACTGCGGTACTGGCCGTATTGCACCGCCGCAATGGCTACATAGGCCAGCACCAGCCCCGCAATGATGAGCCGCAGGATGTGTTGGCTGCGCAGCATACGGGTGGGCCGGGGCGGGGAGGGCGACTACCGGATGTGCAGTGCGTTGAGCTGCCAGGCCGCTCGGTTGTAGTACAGCTCGCTGCGCAACTCGGCCTTGGTATCAAACGGGTACACGATGAACAGCGGGCCTTTTTCGCGGATGGGCATGGGCCGGTTGTTCATCAGGCGCGCCACGATCACGTCGTGTTTGGTGGCGTCGTCGGCCGGGATCTCGGTCTTGTAGTCATTGAGGGCCACTGCGGTGATCTTGGTGCCCTTGGCACCCACCACTGCCAGCACATCGCGGAGCAGGGGGCCTGTGAAAGTGACGGCGCTGGGGTACCAGGGGGTCTGGGTGGAGAAGCTATGCTGCGGCAGCTTCTCCAGCATCTTCATGTCGAACTGCGCCTGCGGGCCCCGGTTGGTCTGCGTGATGGCGCCGTCGATGGTGAGGATGACAGGGCCGGTGGGTGGCTCCAGTGCCTGCACGTTGCTCGCGGCCAGCAATGCCGCGCAGATGACCCCTGCGGCCCATGCCTTGGACAACACCCGTTCCAACCCATAACGACGATGAGATTGCATGGACACCCCCTCCTGTTTTGGTAACAGTCTCGCGGATAGATGCCCAAAATGTAAACCGATTTATCACCATCGGTTTGGCGGATGACCCGCCGGGGTGTCGAGCGTGCGACGGCAGCGGACGGATGGCAGGGCCGCTGCGTCAGGCTGCGGCGGGTGCGCTGGCTGCGGCCATGGTGTCCCAGGCCTTCAGGGCCTCGGCCGTGTACATGAGTGCAGGGCCGCCGCCCATGTAGACGCACACGGCCAACATTTCTTCCAGCTCTGCGCGGGTGGCACCGAGCTTTTGCAGTGCTTTGACATGAAAACCGATGCACCCGGAGCAGCGCTGGGTGACGCCGATGGCCAGGGCAATCAGCTCCTTGTGCTTGCTGGTCAACGCCCCTTCCGCCATGGAGGCCTGCGCAAGCTGCGCAAAGCCCCGCATGGCGTCAGGCTGAGCCTTGCGGAAGGTGGCCAGGCTTTCGTTGATGCCCTGGATCAGGCTGGTGTGGTCGAACGTACTCATGGAATGGTTCCTTGCTGGGGCCTTGCGGGCACCGGCCTCTGCGCGTGCCGGCGCCTGCCGGCGGTTTATTTCTTCATGGGACAGGTGTTGATGCCAAGCAGCGTGTAAGCCGGGCAGAAGCGGAACAGGCCGGTGGCCAGTGGCACCACGCCCAGCCATCCCCACCAGCCCACCGTGCCGGTGGCGGCCAGTGCGATCAGGACCAGGCCTGCCAAGACGCGCAGCACGCGGTCCACGGTTCCAACGTTGATGTTCATGATGATTTCCTTGCTCTGAGGTTATGGCCCGGGATGGGCCCTGCTTGCACAAGCGCAGCGAACGCGGAATGCGCTCTCTGCCCGGTCAGTCGAATGAGGGGGACGCAGGCGCCGCGACAGGCTTGCCTGCAGCCACCCAGGCGTCAAAGCCGCCAGCGATGGATTGCACCTGCAGATAGCCCATGTCGTGCATGGCGCGCGCGGCCAGTGCGGCACGGCCGCTGGTCTTGCAGTACAGCACCACCTTGAGGTCACGCGCGCTGAGTTCGGGTGTGCTGCTGAGGCGGAACTCCAGCACCCCGCGCGATGCGTGAATCGCGCCCGGGATGTGTCCTGCCTGGTATTCGTCCGCCTCTCGCACATCGATCAGCACGTCGGCGGTGCGGATGGCTTCGTCTGCTTGGTCCAGTGGGGCCTCCTGTACCAGGGCCTTGGCGGCGGTGACGAGATCGTGGGCTGTTTTCATGTCAGCGTTCCTGCGGTGGGTAGGGTGGTGCGGATGCGGCAGCGTGTCACAGCGCGTTGACGGGAATCTTGAGATAGGTCACGCCATTGGCTTCCGGCGGCGGCATTTCCCCCGCACGGATGTTGACCTGCACCGAGGGCAGGATCAGCACGGGTATCTCCAGCGTCGCGTCGCGCTGGGTGCGCAGCGCCACAAAGGCCTCTTCACTCACCCCGTCGTGCACATGGATGTTCTTGGCCCGCTGGTCGGCAACGGTGGTTTGCCACGCCACGGCGCGCCCTGCAGGGGGGTAGTCGTGGCACATGAATAGGCGGGTTTCATCCGGCAGGCTGAGCAGTTTGCGCACCGATTGGTAAAGCGTGTGGGCATTGCCGCCGGGGAAGTCGCAGCGCGCTGTGCCCACGTCGGGCATGAACAGGGTGTCGCCCACAAACACGGCGTCACCGACCTGGTAGGCCATGCAGGCGGGGGTATGGCCGGGCACTGCCAGCGCCTGGGCCTCCAGCTGGCCGATGTGGAACACCTCGTTGTCGTGCAGCAGCTGGTCGAACTGGCTGCCGTCCGGACGGAACTCGGGCTCCAGATGAAAGACTCTCTTGAACACGTCCTGCACCTGCGTGATGGACGCGCCAATGGCGATTTTTCCGCCCAGCTTGTCGCGAAGGTAGTGCGCGGCCGACAAATGGTCTGCATGGGCATGGGTTTCCAGAATCCATTGCACCGTCAATCCCTGACCTTGCACAAACGCGATGATCTTGTCGGCAGACCGTGTGCGGGTGCGGCCGGACTTCGGGTCGTAGTCCAGCACCGAATCCACCACCGCGCAGTGGCCACCAGGCTGATCGAACACCACATAGCTCACCGTCCAGGTGGCGTCATCAAAGAAGGCTTCTATCTGGGGTTTCATCGAAGGGCTCCGTATTTAATTTCGATATTTATAGTTTATTGACATATAGATTGTTAGTCAATAGAATATCAACATCGAATTTGAAAAGGAGCGCGCCACCATGCACGCAGAAGCACAAATGGACCTGGAAGCCTTGCGCAGGTCAGCCGACAGCGCTTGCCGCTTGATGAAGGTTTTGTCCAACCCCGACCGCCTCCTGCTGCTGTGCCAGCTGACGCAGGGCGAAAAGCGGGTGGGCGAACTGGAGGAGTTGGTGGGCATCTCCCAGCCCACCTTGTCCCAACAGCTGGGCGTATTGCGCGAGGAGGGCCTCGTCAACACCCGCCGCGAAGGCAAAAACATCTATTACGAGATCGCCAGCCCCCAGGCCCTGGCGGTGATGAACGTTCTGTTTGAACAATTTTGTGGCCCTGCCCAGGAGAGCAAACCATGCTGATCGATTGGACCCATTTCACCCCTTGGGCTGCCCTAGCCGGTGGCGTTTTGCTGGGCCTTGCCTCGGCGCTTTTTGTGCTCCTCAACGGGCGCATCCTGGGCATCAGCGGCATTGTGGGCGGGCTGCTGCGTCCCCGCGCGGGCGACATGGGCTGGCGCCTGGCTTTTGTGCTGGGCATGTTGGTGGCGCCTGGCCTTTACTGGTTGGTGTTTGGCCCCACGCAGCCGCGCATTGATGCGACCTGGAGCATGGTGGTGATCGCCGGCCTGCTGGTGGGGGTTGGCACCCGTTACGGATCGGGCTGCACCAGCGGCCACGGCGTGTGCGGACTCTCGCGCATGTCGCCCCGGTCTCTGGTGGCCACCCTGGCCTTCATGGGTGCCGGGTTCGTCACAGTCTTCCTCATCCGGCACGCGCTGGCTTGAACGCACCCCCATTCATCGGAGCATTGATCGCTATGAAAAATCGTATTTCGGAGTTTGTGGTGGGCCTGATTTTCGGATTGGGCCTGATCGTCTCGGGCATGACCGACCCGGCCAAGGTGCTGGGTTTTCTGGACCTGGCTGGCTTGTGGGACCCATCGCTGGCGTTTGTGATGGGCGGAGCCATTGCGGTGGGCGTCTTTGCCTTCGCCGTGGCCAAGAAGCGGACCACCAGTTTCCTGGGCGGCGCCATGCACTTGCCCACGTCGCGCGACATTGATCGCCGTCTGGTCGTCGGAAGCCTCATCTTTGGCGCGGGCTGGGGCATCGCCGGCTTTTGCCCGGGCCCAGCCATTGTTTCGGCGGGTGCGGGCCAGCCCAAAGCCATCGTGTTTGTGATCGCCATGCTGGCGGGCATGTGGCTGTTCGAACTGGCCGAACGCATGTCCCACCGCACCCCATCCACCCATACCGGAGCCCGCTGATATGCCGCTGCAAATCATTGCCTTGACCCCTGACTTCGCTGTGTCGCCGCAGCTGGCCACCACGGACTTTGCCGCTTTGGCCCAGCAGGGCTTCAAGACCATCATCAACAACCGGCCCGACGGGGAGGGCGGTGGCGCACAGCCCACCAGCCCTGAAATGGAGCGCGCTGCCACGGTGGCCGGGCTGCACTATGTGTATCTGCCCGTGGTCAGTGGCTCCATCACGCCGGAACAGGTGCAGGCCATGCACAAGGTCCTGATCGCTGCCCCCAAGCCCCTGTTGGCGTTTTGCCGTTCAGGTGCTCGGTCTGCACAGTTGTTCGGGCTGGCGCAGGACCTAGACGCCGACGCGTCCTGATCACCCAGGAACCCTCATGAACTTCATTCCTGGTTGGGTCCGCAACTACCAGAAGGCCTGGCTCTCCGGCGACATGGTTGCCGGCGTGATCGTGACTGTGATGCTGATCCCGCAGAGCCTGGCCTACGCGCTGTTGGCGGGCTTGCCCCCCGAAGTGGGCTTGTACGCCAGCATCCTGCCGATCATTGCCTATGCCGCGCTGGGGTCCAGCATGACGCTGGCCGTGGGCCCGGTGGCAGTCGCTTCGCTCATGACGGCGAGCGCCCTGCAGCCCCTGGCCGCCGCTGGATCGCCCGACTACGTGGCGCTGGCCATGTTGCTGTCGCTGCTGTCCGGGGGCATGTTGCTGCTGTTCGGGGTGTTGCGACTGGGTTTTCTGGCCCATTTTTTGAGCCATCCGGTGATCAGCGGTTTTATCTCTGGCTCGGCTGTGCTCATTGCTGTGGGGCAGATTAAGCACCTGCTGGGCGTGAAGGCTGGCGGCACCGATGTCTTTGACACCGTGGTTCAACTGGTCCACGCGGCGCCTGGCACCAACCTCGTCACGCTGGGAATTGGTGCGGGCAGCGTGTTGTTTCTGGTGCTGGCGCGCAAGTCCTTTTCCCCATGGCTGGTTCGCCTGGGTGCCAGTCCGCGCCTGGCGGATATCGCATCCAAGCTGGCGCCCATGTTGGCCGTGATGGTGTCCACCGCCTTGGTCGCCGCCATGCGCTGGGACCAGACGGCGGGGGTCAGCATTGTGGGCACGGTGCCCCAAGGCCTGCCGCAACTCGGGTTGCCGGCGGTTTCGATGGCGTCTGTGGGCTCGCTGTGGTTGCCTGCGCTGTTGATCTCACTGGTGGGCTTTGTCGAAAGCGTGTCGGTGGCGCAATCGCTGGCGCTCAAGCGTCAGCAGCGCATTCAGCCCAACCGGGAACTCCTGGGCCTGGGGGCTGCCAACGTTGCCAGCGCGCTGTCGGGTGGGTTTCCCGTCACGGGCGGCTTTGCGCGCTCGGTCGTCAATTTTGCGGCCGGGGCCAACACGCCCTTGGCAGGTGTCATTTCTGCAGTGCTGATGGGTGCGGTGATTGCCGCGTTGACAGGGGTGTTTCACTATTTGCCCCACGCGGTGCTGGCAGCCACCATCATCGTGGCAGTGGTGTCCCTGATCGACGTCGAGACACTGCGCGAGGCTTGGCACTACGACAAGGCCGACGCCATGGCCTTGCTGGCCACTGCAGGAGGTGTGGTCGCTTTTGGCGTGGAAGTCGGCATTTTGATGGGAGTGGCGTTGTCGCTCGGCACATTGGTGTGGCGCAGCAGCCATCCGCACATTGCGGTGGTGGGGCGCGTGCCAGGCACGGAGCACTTTCGCAACGTGACCCGTCACACGGTGGAAACAGAGCCCGGCCTGATTGCTGTACGGGTGGATGAAAGCCTTCATTTCGCAAACGCCGAAGCACTGCAGGACAGGATAGAAAGTCTTGTTGCCTCACTGCCCGGCACGCGTCATGTGCTTCTAGTGTGCTCTGCCATCAACCAGATCGACACCACTGCGCTTGGCATACTGACCGATCTCAACATAAGCCTGATGCGACACGGTGTCTTGCTTTTCTTCTCTGAAATCAAGGGCCCTGTCCTGGACCGGCTAAACGGAACGGTACTGGGTAAAACCCTACAAGGTCGGGTTTTCCTAAGTACACACGAGGCTTTCGAGTTTGCTCGTCATCAGACACGTTGACGCCAATTTTTCTACCGCGAGTGGGCTTTTTCTGCGCGGGGCGCTTACGGCGTTTCGAATGCAGCCTCTGAGGATGCGCTTCCAAAAATATCGGTCGTAGACTGTCTCGATAGGACCAGCAAGCCCTTTGGCGGATGCGCAGATATTTCTTGCTCAATCGGGCGAATGCAGTTAAGCGCACTGGCGCTATTCGATAATCTGAGCAATTCTGAATTTTTGGTGCAGACATGAGCAGCCCGTCTCCTTCGCTTTTTTACGTTCCGCTGTATCCCACTGACAGCAACGATGCATTGATAGCTGCACAGCCTGATGGAGCTGCGTTTGGCCAAAGCTATTCAGGGGGCGGCAACGGTATCGGGGCCAGCGTCTTGGGGGTGTATCAGTTCGATCCGTCAACAGAAATCGGCGACTTCTCGATTGAGGGGCTCTCAGTTCGCAATCTAGCTGGGGGTCAGAAGTGGGGTATCGAAGGGGTTGGCAACGGCGTGTCCCTGACTTACAGCTTCCTTGTGCAGGGTACCTCAATCTATAACGAGAACGAGGGGAACAGCGGTGTCACCTCGTCCTTTGATCCCGCACAGAAAACGGCCGCGCAGTCGGCCATGCAGAAATATGCCAATGTGGCCAACCTCAACTTTTCGCAAGTAACTGACACAGCTACCTCTGCTGGCGACATTCGCTGGGGCAACTCGGATTTACCTTCGACGGCGCTCGCGTACTTTCCATCGACATTGGGTAGCGGGGGGAACGTATGGTTTGGTACGGCCTATAGCGACTATCAGAATCCTGTGGTGGGTGGTTATGGATACCACACGTTCATTCATGAGCTCGGCCACGCCATGGGCCTGAATCACCCCCATACTTCTACGACGAACACTCCCGTTCCGGGGCACGATGTGCTGCAGTACTCCATCATGAGCTACCGTGGCTACGTGGGGCAATCGTTAGGTTCTGGTTACAACCTGAGCTACTTCCCGACAACGCCGATGATCGACGACGTTGCTGCGTTGCAGGCCATGTACGGCGCCAATATGGCCTACAAGGCAACGAATACCGTCTACTCATGGAGCGCGGGTGCCCAGATATTCGAAACCATCTGGGATGCTGGTGGAATAGACCACATCGACGCATCCAATCAGACACAAGGCGCCATCATCAATTTGCGCCCCGGCACTTTGTCTTCCATTGGTGCTTCCATCTGGAATGGCAGCTTTAATTTGCGGGATACGCTTGGCATTGCCTACGGTGTGGTAATCGAGAACGCCACCGGTACAGGTTACTCCGATGTTATTTATGGAAATGCGGTAGCCAATGTGTTAACTGGAGGTGCTGGGAACGACACTTTAGAAGGTGGTGCTGGCAATGACACGGTCATTGGCGGTGCTGGCACTGACACCATCGTGCTGGCTGGCGCCGGTAGCGCTTACGCAGTCTCCCTGCCTGCCGCTACAGAAGTTGTTCTCACCGGCAACGGGCAGACGGTGACTGCACGCGATGCTGAACTTTTCCAGTTCACAGACGGCACCAAAACATTGAACGAACTCCTCGGTAACGTGCCGACCCCCGGTCCAGATCAAATCACCGGTACGCCCGATGCCGATGCCATCAATGCACTGGCGGGAAACGACTGGGTTATCGGTCTCGACGGCAACGACACTCTGATCGGCGGGACGGGCAACGACACGTTGGAAG